>NZ_LTCZ01000170.1:0-17234 GCF_001583455.1 Rhodococcus sp. LB1
TCGTGCCCCTTGCCGGCAAGACGATCGAGCACCTGCGCGTCTACCTGAAAGAATTCCACCCGAACATCGCGGGCCAACCCGCGACGCGTCCGCTGTTCTACAGCCTCCGCGGCGGCCAGCCCGTCGGCTTGTCGAGCGACACCGTCGCGGCCGTAGTCAAACAGGCCGCGGCGACCGCGCGAAAGACCTGCCCCACAATGCCGGCCAGGATCCACTGCCACATGCTGCGCAAAACGAAGGCCATGGACCTTTACCGGCACGGCATCCCACTGCCGATCATCATGAGACTTCTCGGCCACGAAAACGTCTCGACAACCGCCGCCTTCTACGCATTCTCCACCATCGACATGATGCGCGCCGCCGTCGACGCCGCCACCCCAACACCCGGCGACCCCGCCGAACACCCCCTCGCCGAAGACGCACTGCAAGCCCTCTACAGCCTGCGATGAACCTGAATCGTTAAGCCGAAGAATCCGACAGAAACAGGCAACTGACCAGACCCGCCCCCCGATTCCTCGGCTTAACAAAAACCTCGGCATAATCGGAGTTAAGCGGAATTCGGTTTAACTCGGACAACGGGGCTCAATATGCATCGGCTGAGTTCGCTGACCTCTGCCGCGAGTTGGGGGTGACGACATCGCGGGGTGCGGTCGGGACGTCGGCGGACAACGCCGCCGCCGAATCGCTGAACGCGACGTTGAAACGGGAGACGTTGCAGGGGCGGAAGCGCTGGAACAGTGCGGGCGAGGCGCGCGCTGCCGTGTTCCGCTGGATCACGCGATACA
This sequence comes from Rhodococcus sp. LB1, assembly GCF_001583455.1. NCBI lineage: Bacteria > Bacillati > Actinomycetota > Actinomycetes > Mycobacteriales > Nocardiaceae > Rhodococcus > Rhodococcus sp. LB1. The sequence continues at coordinate 786 of NZ_LTCZ01000170.1, forward strand.
ACACCAGAAGGAGGCATTCCACTCTCGGCCAAATCTGTCCGATCGAGTACGAGCAGCGATCGGCTAGGCTGGCCACCGCCGCATAGGAACTGGTGTCCACATCTCGGGGGGAACGCCCGAAGTGCAGCCGCCGGCCGCCGCCCTGAACGCCGTCGCCCGTCCGGCTCACCCCTGGGGCAGTCCTTGTCGACGAAATCCGAAATCCGAAATCCGGGCGGCGGGTCATCTTCTACGAGGCCGGAAAGCCTTGCAGAATAGGGGGCCACACAGAACACCATGCGACGAACCTCCGCATCGGGTATGCATGTGCAGTGCGTCGTTCGACCCCATTCAGGACGGTTCAGGACAGCCGTCCGGCCAGATGATCTCGGTACTCGAAGGGCAGGTGGATGGCCACCCAGAAGCGGGCGGAAGTCACTCGTCGCGCATTGCTCCATGCCGCGGCCGAGGTGTTCACCCGCCGCGGCTACGCAGACACGAAGCTGAGCGAGATCCTCACCCAGGCCCTGGCCACCAAGGGGGCACTGTACTTTCACTACGCCTCCAAGGAAGAACTCGCCCGCGCCGTCATCGAGGAAGGCACGAGCCGGTTCACTGCCGTGTGCACCCCGCATCTCGCCTCCCCCACGCCGGCATTCGAGGCCATGATCGGCATCTCATTCGTCACCGTCGACGCCGCCCTCAACGACGCGGTGATGGGGGCAACATTCCGCCTCATCACCGAAATGGGCGACTACCGAAGTTCAGAGACGGACACCTTCGCGACCTGGACATCCACCTACCAACTCCTGGCCCGCCGAGCAATCGACGAGGGCGACCTGCGCGAGAACACCGATCCGGACGCAGTCGGTCAGCTCCTGGTGGAACTCTTCGCCGGAGCACGCCTCCTGGCCACCGACAACCCTGTCGCCCTGCCCACGCGTACCGCGATGGCGTGGGACCTGCTCCTCCCGGTGCTGGTGACCACCCCGAAGATCGACTACTTCCGACAATTCGTCACCCGGAGGCTGCCCACGGTGGGTCTGCCGTGAAGGTTGCCATGTCAGGAAGCTCCGCCTGTAGCTCGGCCGGACCGCCACCGAACACAGCCACGGACACCGCCGACCGGAGTTCTCACGCGGGGTCCGCACCACCGACGCGGGGGTCGGCGGCCGCGTTCGCGCCGAACCCGACTTCCTCACCACCACGGACACCCGGATACTTTTGTGGCACAACACCGTCTAACAACCCAGCGCCGACGAGGAACAAGAGTGGCCTCCACACCGACGTGCACCCCTCCCCCCGCGTGGCTGCTGCGATACACCAAATGGATTGGATGCGCCCCAACCAACCCGGTGACCGACCGCAGCGGCGTGACGTGTCCCCAAGGCGACCGACGACAAGGAGTAGATCTTTCCCGCCCGCCGTCGTGGACTCCGACGCCATCCCCATACCCATACCCCAGCCCTGTCGCTCATCTCCTGCGCACCCGAATCGACCTGCACCCATCTCGGTGCGGGACACCGAGAAGATTCTCACCGACCGCGGACAGCCCAACCTGCGGCAGGACACCGTCCACAAATCCTCTCCCCCAGCCTGCGTGCTGCCCTGCGACTGGGAAACCTGTGACACCGGTGGCTCACTCGCAGTCAGACCAGACCCCACGCGGCGGGCAGGCACCGTCGACGCCGTCCCGCCCCCAGGGCGGTCGGTTCTGCATTTCCGCCGAATCGACCCTGGAACCCGCACGATGTCAATGACATTCATCCAGGATCGGGCGTTGACCACGACGGCGCACTCCGGCCGGCACGTGGCCAGCTCGCTGTGATCCTGCACGACTTCCTCAATCACCGCACCCAGTACGTCGAGGCGAATTGTGTCGCCGCGGTTTGTGACGACTCTTCCTCGGCAGCTTGGCAGCACAGTCGACTTCGATGTCTATTCGGTGCGCGTTAATCCACGTCCTATCTTCCGTGTCTGTCTCGGCCTCGGCCTCCGGACCGATGTCGTGTCACACACCGACGGTGCTGCTGTGGGGCACGGTCGAGAAGGTCGGGTTGACCGCGGGAATGTGGAGCGCTGCCGATCCGATTGTGCGGGCCTTGACCGCGCATGATCGGAAACATCGTGCCCGAGCTTGCCATGACGCTCCGTCTTCGGTGGGGTAAGCCTGGTCGAGATCCCACCACTCCGGTCCGCCCTGAAGCGTTCGGGCAGGACGCCTTCGAATCAGCAGTGCCCGCACGATCACCACACTCACCGCCGATGCCCACCAGGCGACCGCAGCGATCAACACCTCCCTGCGCTGCGGCCAGGAACACCGCGGCGAGGAACACCGCCTGTCCCGTGATCGGGAAAACACGCTCCAACCAGGGCATATGGATATGTAACGTGTGTTGCGCAACGGTCACGGTGTTGTTTCGGGGTGCTGTCTTCGGCGCAGTTGTCGGGGTGAGCGAAGTGTAAGCGCCCCGACACCACCGGCCATCGAGCGGACATATTCCGTCTCTATGGTTCTGCGAATCTTCAATCTCAGGAGTTAAGCCGTGACAACATTATCTCAGCGCCCTTCGAACTCATCGCCTGCCCCGGTATCGATCGGGCATCGGATCGACAAGTGGGACCCCGAGGACGTGGCCGCCTGGGAGGCGGGCGGGAGGAACATTGCCCGCCGCAACCTCCTCGGCTCCATCCTCGCCGAGCACATCGGGTTTTCGGTGTGGTCGGTGTGGTCGGTGATGGTGCTGTTCATGCCCGCGGCGGTCTACCACATCGATGCAGCCGGAAAGTTCTTCCTCGTTGCCATCCCCACCCTGGTCGGCGCGGTTCTCCGCCTGCCCTACACCTTCGCCACCACCACGTTCGGTGGCCGCAACTGGACCATCATCAGCGCACTGGCGCTGCTGGTTCCGATGACCTTGACCCTGTACTTCATCTCGCGGCCTGAAACGGGCTACACCACGTTCATGATCGTCGCCGCATTCGCCGGACTCGGCGGCGGGAACTTCGCGTCCTCGATGACCAACATCAACGCGTTCTACCCGCAACGACTCAAGGGCTGGGCCCTGGGTTTGAACGCGGGCGGCGGGAACATCGGTGTTCCGGCCATCCAGTTGATCGGCCTGCTGGTGATCGCCACCTGGGGCAACCGCAGCCCTCAGATCGTCTGCGCGGTGTACCTGGTGCTCATCGGCATCGCCGCCGTGATCGCCGCCCTCTACATGGACAACCTCACCGACCAGAAGACCGACGCACGATCCCTGCTCGATGTACTCAAATTCCGTGACTCCTGGATCGTCTCGTTCCTCTACATCGGAACATTCGGATCGTTCATCGGATTCAGCTTCGCCTTCGGCCAGATCCTGCAACTGAACTTCCTCGCCGGACTCACCAACGGCGCTCCGGCGGCCCCCGCCATGCAAGCCACCGCCGCCCTGCACGCCGCGCAAATCGCCTTTATCGGACCGCTTCTCGGGTCGCTGTCCCGCCCACTCGGCGGACGCCTGGCAGACAAGGTCGGCGGCGGCCGGATCACCCTCTACAGTTTCGTGGCGATGATGGCATCCGCCGGTGTCCTCGTCGTCGCCGGTACCGTGGACGACTCCACCCCCGGGGCCGCGAACACCACCATCATGACCGCCTACGTCGTCGGATTCATCCTGCTGTTCGTCATCTCCGGAATCGGCAACGGATCCGTCTACAAAATGATCCCGGCGATCTTCGCGGCGAAAGCCGCAGCACTGCACCCCCACGACGCACCCACCGCCGCCGTCTGGTCGCGCACCATGTCCGGAGCACTGATCGGCATCGCCGGCGCCGTCGGCGCCCTCGGCGGAGTCGCCATCAACCTCGTCCTGCGCGCCTCCTACCTTGGGACACACAAGTCCGCCACCACAGCGTTCTGGGTGTTCGCCGCGTTCTACATCATCTGCGCCGCGATCACCTGGACCATGTACCTCCGGCGACCGACCGCCTCGACACCCTCCACGACCGGCACTCTCACGCCTGCTCTCTGAGCAACAACGAACGGGAACGAACGGGAACGCACGGGAACGCCGACTCATCCACGGAACCCCGTTCAGCAGAACACCATCCCAGCCTTGGTTGCTGCACGCCCAGCGTGCGGGTCAACACCCTCACGACGGCAATTCAGCGCCTTCGGCCGCGTCCACCGACGCTGCCGTCATCCGCCGGACAAGTCCAGCACAGCAGGGACCGTACGGACCCGACACAAACATCGAGAAGGAAACCCCCGAGAATGAAAATGTCCACACTGATGGCCGTCGCCGCCATGACCATCGCGTCGATGGGAATCGTCGCCGGCACCGCCCACGCGGAACCCGCACCGGCCCCGGCCGCCGGGGTCGGGTGGAACCTCACCCGCAACGGTGACCAGGTCATCATCGACACCACGGCCGGGTCACTGAGCAACGAGAACAACCACCTGATCGTCCGCGACGCCAACGGCACCACCGTCGAGTCCGTGCCCCTGTCGCTCGCCGTCGACGGCTTCGCACACCCCGTCGCCGCACAAATCAACGGCCGCACCGCGACCCTGACCACCGACACCAACCCGGCCGCAGCAACCCCCGTCAACCTCCCGTTGCGGCAGGTCGACCTCCCCGCCGCCACCGCCGGAGTCAAGGACAACATCACCCTCACCGCAGCCGTCGGCGGCTTCCTCGGCGCGGCCACCGGTCTGGTCGGCGGCTGCCTCCTCGGCGCAGTAGCCGGGGCCGTGATCTCCGCACCCGCCGCACTGCTGTTCGGCGCGGGCCCAGTGGCAGGATGCATCGGCGGCGCACTACTGGTCGGCGCGGGCGCCTCCCTCGCCGGCACCGCGATCGGCGGCCTCGGCGCCATGGCCGCCAACGCCGATCCGTTCATCACCCTGCTGAACGCACCCCCGACCCCGAAGAAATAGCACCACTCCGCCCCGCTCGATGTGCGGCCCGCCCATCATGGGCGGGCCGCACTCGCTCCGCTCCGAGGCTCGATTCCGCAGGAGACGATCGAGAAGATTCTGTATCTGACGCAGAATTATCGCCCCGAGGGAGAAACTCATCGGAGTTGCCGGACAATGGCTGACGCAGTCGGGGTCTCGAAAGACAAAGTGCAGCGCGTGTGGTCGGCCCGGGGCCTCAAGCCGCATAGGGTCGACACCTTCAAATTGTCGAACGATCCTCGGTTCGAGGAGAAGCTCGTCGACATTATTGGGCTCTACCTGAACCCGCAGGAGAAGGCGATCGTGTTGTGCGCGGATGAGAAGTCGTCGGTGCAAGCCCTCGACCGCACTCAGGCGTCGCTGCCTGTGGTCATCTGATCCTCGACAACTACGCCACCACAAGCACCCGAACGTCCAAGCCTGGCTCACCAAACATCCGCGGTTCCAATTGCACACACCTACCTCCTCGTCCTGGCTCAATCTCGTCGGGCGCTGGTTCCGAGAGTTGACGGACAAAGCGCTGCGGCACGGGGTGTTTCACTCGGTACACGATCTGATCGATTCGATCCAGGAATACCTCGACGCGCACAATGACCTCCACGTCCGTACGTCTGGACCGCGACGGCCGACTCCATCCTCGCGAAAGTCGGCCGTGGACGAATTGCTCTCGAAAAGATCAGCTAGACACACCACTAGCAGGCGATCGCGACGCTGCAGCGTTACTGGCAGTCGTTTCGCGAGTCAATTCAGCTCCGACGACGACACCGCAACGCTGTGCGTGTGCGTGCACGGACTCCGGCATGGAAAGGCGATCGCGCCACCCGGCAGGACGCCGCGGCCACCGAGCCGCTGTGCGCCCTCGATGTGTGATCATTCATCAGCTTCCTGCACAGGCTGTATGAAACGCCATTGCCGCTTGTCTGCGGGGTGTCTTGGATGGAACTCATGAAGTTGATGAACGAGAGTCGGATCGTTGTACCACCACGGCAGGGCCGAGCAGTTGTTCTCACCAGGGGGCAACGGGTGCGACTAGAAGATATCGATGGCGGCCAGGTCGGTGATGTGTTCGCTTTCTCGGCGGATGACGTCTCGGAGTTCCACAGCGCGTCGCACACGCGCGCACACAACAGCCGCCTGTTTCCTCTTGTGGGGGAGTCATTCGTCACCAATCGGCGCCGTCCCATCCTGACACTGGTCGCTGACACATCGCCCGGTATTCACGACATGCTGATCGCGGCGTGCGATCCCGCCCGCTACGCCGCTCTGGGCGCGACTGGGCACGCGTCCTGCGCGGAGAACCTCCATTCGGCATTGGCGGAACTCGGGCTGACGAGTCAGGTGGTCCCACAGCCGATCAATATCTTCATGCGGATACCGGTCGCCGGGGATGGCGGTCTGAGTTGGCTCTCGGCACCCACCCGCGGCGGCGAAGCGGTCACCTTCGAAGCAGCTATGGACTGCGTTCTGGTCCTGTCGGCGTGTCCTCAAGATCTCACTGCCATAAACGGTGAGCGCCCGACCGCATTGGCGATCGATCTTCTTGCCGATGCTGAAACACAAGGGTCGATCGCGAATGACTAGCTCTGCGCCGAAACGGCACTCCGCGCTACGCCCCGCCAGGATCGGGGTGCTGGGACTCGCAAATAGTCTGGTCGTCGCACCGATGACCCGGGTCTCGGCGAACGCTGACGGAACCCCCACTACAGAGATGGCCGATTACTACGGCGAGTTCGCAGCAGGCGGGTTCGGGCTGATCATTACCGAGGGCACTTACACGGATGCCACGCATAGCCAGGGCTATCTCAATCAGCCCGGGCTTGTATCGCACCGTCATGTGGAGGGCTGGCGACGGGTCGTGGACCGTGTCCACGATGCTGGTGGACGTGTCATTGCGCAACTGATGCACGCGGGCGCGCTTGCCCAGGGCAACTACTACGGTGCCGAGTCCATCGCCCCATCGCCGCTCGCCCCGCGAGGGATGATGCTGGCGGAGTATGGCGGGGCCGGACGATGGCCGGTTCCCCGTGCGATGCGATTCGACGACATCACCCAGGTCACCCTCAGATTCGTCAGCGCGGCACGGAATGCGTTCGACGCCGGATTTGACGGAGTGGAGATTCACGCGGCCAATGGGTATCTGTTGGACCAGTTTCTCACCGACTACACGAACCACAGAACTGACTCTTTCGGCGGTGATATCAGTGGGCGCATACGACTGACCGAGCAGATCGTGCGGGAAGTGCGGCGCGCGGTGGGGAACCAGATGACGGTCGGAGTCCGACTCTCCCAGACGAAGGTCAACGATTTCACCTATCGGTGGCCCGGGGGAATAGGCGATGCCGAAGTCGTCTTTACCACGGTCGCAGCAGCGGGTGCAGACTATTTGCATATCGCCAGTGAAGGCAGGAATTTCGTCGAGACAGCACGCATGGCGGACGGACGCACGATCACACAGGTCGCCAACCAAGCATCGAAACTGCTGCCTGTCATCGCGAATGGGGGTATGCATGATCTCGAGCAGGCCAAGAATGTTCTCGATGGCGGACACGCCGATCTTGTTTCGCTGGGGCGCGGGGCACTGGCCAATCCCGATCTTCCCCGCAGGCTCGCCCAGGGAGCCGGAGTAGACGATTTCGACAGGTTCGATCACTCGATGCTCGAGCCGGTCGCGACAATTGACAACGCCAGGCAATGGGCCGTGGTGAGATCGGGGACGCGGGCACCCTTGGGCTCGGCGCGGACACAAAGGAGTGAACCGGATGGGAACCTGGCATAACGGTGCCGCGGCGGTCGTCACGTTGACATTCGATGTCGATGCGGAGACGCCGGTCCTCGCAGAAGGTCGTCGATACGCCGACAATCTCATGACGATGTCGCATCAGTCTTACGGCCCCGATGTCGGAGTTCCACGAATACTCGACCTTCTCGAGGACATGAATGTTCCCGCGACTTTTTTCATCCCCGGGTGGGTCGCCGAGCATCGTCCCGGATTGGCGGACTCGATCGTCCAGCGTGGACACGAGGTGGCTCATCACTCGTACAGTCATCGGTCGCCGACGTCGATGACCGCTGACGAGGAGCGAGCTGACTTCGAACGTGCCGTAGAAGTTTTCAGCAGCCAGCGAATCGAGATCGCTGGCCACCGCGCAGCCTCCTGGGGAGCGAGCTGGCAGACGCCAAGTTTGGTCGCCGAGTACGGCCTGATCTATGACTCATCCCTCATGGGCGACGATCGTCCCTATGAAATCGCCACGAACTTGACGCCGATAGTCGAGCTGCCGGTCCACTGGTCGCTCGATGATTGGGAGCAATACGCGTTTCTGCCGGATCCGCATATCGGTTCGGTCATCGAGTCCCCTGTGAAGGTCACCGAGATGTGGCGCGCAGAACTCGATGGGATGCGCCGGTACCAATGCCTGTTCAATCTCTGCATGCATCCGTTCTTGTCTGGAAGACCCGGGCGGATAATGGCGTTACGGACGTTCATCGAGGAGACACTCGAGGCCGGCGATGTCCACTTCGCCCGCTGCCGAGATCTCGCGCAGGCGGTTCGAGATGACGCATCGATCAGTCCTCGCCGGCTGGTGCGGCCTCCTGTTCCGCCCGACGTCTATCCACTCTGACCGCCCCCTACCCCATCTCGTCCGCTTCCAGAGCGAGGAACAGATCAACCGCGTCCTCGACCTTGTTGACGTCGCGGCCGGTCAACTCCGTGATGCGTGAAATACGGTTTCGCAACGTATTGACGTGCACGTAGAGGTCGGTGGCGGTGGCCGACCAGTGGCCGTCGTTGCGGAGAAAAGCGCGCAGCGTTCGTTCGAGTTCGCTGCCATTTCGTGCATCTGCCGTTCGGAGGGGACCGAGAACGTCATCGGCGAAACGCCGCAGGATTGTGCGGTCGTGCAGACCGAGCAGCATCCGATGGGTGCCGACCTCTGCGAACGTCGCGGTCCTCGGTCCCCTGCTCCGCCGTCTGAGCACGTGGCATGCCTCGCGCGAGCGGACAAGCGAATCACGCAATCCTGCTGCGTTCCGGGCCAACTCACCGATGCCCACGACGGTCCGGTCGAGAGCGAGACGTAACGCCAGGACCTCTGCGAGGGACTCTGCCAGATCGGCAAGGGCACCTGTATTCGTCCAGGGGAAGATGGTGACGATGTCATGGCTCCCGGCGGCAACGATCACCGGCGTACCACGGCTCCTGAAAAACTGTTCGACCTCCTCGGTCGATCCCTCGGGCGGTGCATCTGCAGCTCCGACGGCGATGGTGAGAACGGCCAGCGGGCCCGACGGGTCGATACCGAAGGCGCGCAACCGATCGGGGACCTCGGCGGCCCGTGCTGCTCCGGAGAGGATCATCTCGAGCACTTCCCCGGAGAAGCGGGACTCGATCGCATGCAGGGCCTGTTTCTTCGCGACCTCCAAGCTCAAGAATCGGGCGGCCTGCTCGAGCGCGGCCTGCTCGTTCCGTTCGAGTTCATGGAGCGGTTTCAAGCACAGCAGGCCCGCGTCGACCGAACCCACGGCACCTTCGACGAGATACACCACTGCAGAACCTACTCCGGACAGAGTCACTTCCAGCGGTGGTGGATGCTGTGCAAGCGCCTGGCCGGCGATCCGCAGTTGGTCACTGTCAATTCCCTTGGCCGCCTCTCCCATGGCGGCCAGGCACGACCCTGCGCGGTCGACGACGAGCAACGGCAGATCGTAGTCCTTGCTGAGGATCTCGAGGACCCCGGTGGCGCCGGCGCCACGCGTCAACGAGGCTGCGAGGGCGTTGCCACGGCGGATCATTCCCTCGAGAACATCCGTTCTGGCTTCGCTCTGGATCTTCGCGGCCGCTTGCGTGATGGCGGTGAAGGGCACCTCGATGGACAACTTCAGGAGGGTGATGCGCGCGTTCTCGCATGCGGTGACCAGATCCGGGGGGACCTGCGGCGTTTCCTTGGTCAAGCCGAACACGAGTCCACTCGCACGTGCCCTGACGAGGGAGCCGACGAAAGCATCGGCGGTGATACTGGTATGCCACAGCCCGTTGGTCAGGACCAACTCAGTCTCACGAATGTACGGTGCGGGATCCGGTAGTTCGGTGTTGTGCAACCACAACACTTCGTCCTTGCCGATATCTCCCGCGCCCCGCACGAGCAACGTCAGCTCCAAGGTGGGGTCCGCTAGTAATGCCCCGACCGATAGCACCATAACTGTGACTCTCTACACCTTCTCCGCCGATCTGGTGGATAAACACACACTACCGCGGCGGGTCAGGCGGTGTTTGTATGGGCTACATCACCCCATCGGGTGGAGCTGCTCGCCACGCGACCAAGGACCACACATGACTTCATTGCCAGTTTCCATCCCCGACGTGCTCGACGAATACAGGCTGAGCAACAGTTTCCTCGGAAACGTCATCGAGATCTGCATTGTGACCGCCGACTATCGAAAGACCATCGAGGGACTGATCCGGCTCGGCATCGGACCGTGGCGGGTCTACACGTTCAGCTCATCGAACGTGCAAGATCAAACCTACCGAGGTGCTGAGAGTGAATTCTCACTGAAAGTGGCCTTCGCCATCAACGACAACATCACCTGGGAACTGATGCAGCCGATCGAGGGCCGCAGCATCATGGCGGAGTTCCTGGAAAATCACGGCGAGGGAATCCACCACGTGGCCTTTGATTGCAATGGCGCGCCGTGGGAGGAACGCATCAAGATGTTCGCCGAACGCGGCTTCGAGAAGACCCAGTCCGGTTTGTGGGCGGACGGGAACTCGTTCGCATTCTTCGACACCGAGGCCGCCACGACAACCTGTTTCGAGACGTACCATTTTCCGCCCGACTTCGAGTATCCCGAGCCGGAGGAATGGCTGCCGGCGCCGCCGCCGCGCTGACGAGGCCCTCGCCCACCTCGATCACCGCGCCGTCACGCCAGGACTCGAGCTGCGGCATCACACCGGTTCCCAGCCACCCCGCTGCGCACCACACCCACGTCCATCCCCCACCGGCTCACCGAGGAACCGTTATGCCCTCCGAACTCGCCACCTCAGCCGCCGCACCCCAACAGAGTGCGTTCCACGTCGAGAAACACGGCTTCGATTTCATCCCGCTCGACGAACGCACCATGACGTTGCGCCAAGCAGCGCTGTTCTGGGCCGGCACCCAGGCCAATTTCGTACCCGTCAGTTTAGGAGTTGTCGCTGTCACACTCGGTCTCAACCTCTGGCAAGCGCTGATCTCCGTGATCATCGGATGCTCCTTCTTCGCGTACGTCGGCGTGGCCTGCGTCGCTGGCCCGCGAGCTGGCGTGCCCACGCTCACCTTCACTCGATCCGCATTCGGACCCAAAGGCAATCAACCGAATGTTGCCTTGACCTGGGGGGCGCTAGTGGCGTTCGAAGCCCTCAACACAATCCTCGCAGCTCTCGCGATTCTTGCGTTTCTTCCCGTCATCGGAATCGCTGACCCCGGTCGAACAACCGAGGTCCTCGCCGTGCTCGCCGTCATCGGCCTGTCAGTGGCGGTCGCCGCCCTCGGTCATGCTGCAATGATCTGGCTACAGCGCATAGCCGCCGTCATCCTCGTCGTCGCCCTGATACTCGTACTTGCCACCACCCTCGGTGGTGCGCACTGGGCTGACGGGCAAAGCCTCGATACCGGACATGTGCTTGCGCTGATGACGGTGGCGATTGCCGCCAACGCATCGGGGCCGCTGGCGTACCTCTTCTGCTCACCGGAATGGTTCCGCTACCTGCCGCGCGACGTCAGTGCCCGCAAGGTTTCGTGGACGTTGTTCGCGAGCGGCGGCGGAGTGGCAGTTCTACTAGGGCTTTTGGGCGCCGAACTGGCCTCGCAGGTCGACATGTCGGACCCGCTGGCCGGCCCGAAGGATGCGCTGCCCATCGCGATCTACGCGGTATTCCTGCTTGCCGCCGTGCTCGGCACCCTCGCCAACAACGTCCCGACCCTCTACTCGGCGGGGCTTACCCTCCAGGCGCTGGGCGTCCCCATCTCCCGATTCTTCGCCACCGTCCTCAACGCCGTCATCGCGGCCGGAGTCACGCTCTGGGTCCTCGCCAGTGGCGGATTCCTCGACAGCCTCGAGACATTCGCATCATTGCTGGTGGTATGGCTGGGCCCCTTCGGGGGGGTCTATGTCTCGGACGCCATCCTCCGACGCTGGCGTTGGGATCCCACCGACTTGCACGACCGATCCCCGCGCGGGCAGTACTGGGGACGCAACGGTTGGAACATCCCAGGATGGATTGCGCTCGGCTCAGGCATGCTCACCACCGTCATGACCATGAACAGCGTGATCTATGTCGGCCCAGTAGCGCACGCACTCGGCGGCACCGACCTGAGCTGGCTGTTGGGTCTGCCTGTCAGCGCAGCTGTATACGTCGCCCTGAGCGCGACACGCCTCCGGTCGCCCGACGCCGAACGTCTCGGCCTCGCGGCATGGCACAAACAACAGACCGAACACGAAAGCGAATCGGAAGTCCTCGCGCGCGAGCGGCACTCGTCGTAGCCCACTACCGACCAACAATGGCTATCCACGCTGCCATCCCCGATGACGAAACGAGACCCAGCATGCCGAGCATCGCTGCACTGGACCTCTCGGCCAGGGAGACGTTCCAAATCCTCACCGCCAGCGTCGTTCCGCGACCGATCGCCTGGACATCCACCGTCAGTGCGACCGGGGTGAACAATCTGGCACCCTTCAGTTTCTACACCATCGTCTCCTCGCGCCCCCCGATGTTGCTGTTGAGCATCGAGCCGAAGGCAGGCGGCGCCGTCGAGGACAGCGCCGCGAACATCGAAGCCACGGGTGAGTTCGTCGTCAACACGGTGTCGGTGCCCTCCGCTCACGCACTACATCTGACGAGCCTCGACCATCGGCACGACGTCGACGAATTCGACGTCGTTGGCGTCGCCGCGCTTCCCTCTGCACGCCAACGTCCCCCACGAATCAGGGACGCCGTTGTCAGCATGGAATGCATAGTGCGACACACACTCCGACCGGGAAGCGACCTGCTGATCATCGGAGAAGTCATGACCTTCCACCTCGCCACGGACCTCAGCGACGACACGCATCGACGTCCGCCGACTCAACCCTCTCGGCCGAGTCGCCTGACAGTTCACCGACCTCGGGACGTGGTTCTCCTTCCCGGCATAGCCCCACAGCCGACGCGACACCCCCTCGACGCGAAAGATCCTCATGCCCACATCCGGCCCATCGATTCGCCGCTGACCGGCTTTCACAAGAAACTCACGGTGTTCTCGTGTGGTGGCCCCTTCCTCGGCGGATTCGGTAAATATCGCGGACGTCTGTTGGGGTCGCTGTTCGTGGTGTGGGCCGGCGGGGCCGCCGCTGTCGCGGCCGTCGGGTGGGCCCTGTCCTTCCTCGGACCCGACGCGTGGCGATTCATGCTGGCCGGTCCGGCCGCCTTCGGGATCGCCACGATCTTGATGCGCGCCGGCACACCGGAATCACCACGGTGGTTGCTGAGCAAGGGGAGAACCGCTGACGCAGGACGCCCGCTGTCGGAAACGTCCGCAAGCACCTCACAGGGTGTAATTCTATGGGCCGGCGCACTCTCCGCAGCCGCTGACTCGCCGGTGCGGCCGGGACCGACTTTATGAACTCGGCGCCGGAAACCGCACTGAGCATGGCGCGCCAACTGGCAACGCGCGAAGTGGCCGCGGTGGATCTTCTCGACACCGCAATGCTCCGGACGACCTTGCCAGCTGCCCGCTCGGCGTTGATCACAACCACCACCGAACGCGGTCACCGCGAAGCACGGGCCAGTGACCGCCGCCGAGCGAGGGATGCCCCGCGATCAATCCTCGACGGGATTCCTATCGTCTGGAAGGACCTCTTCGACGTCGAAGGCACCGTCACCACCGCCGGATCACGCAGCAGACTGGACCAGACCCCTGCCGGCCAGGACAGTCGGCTGGTCAGGCACGCCCATCAACGCGGACTCGTGACCGTCGGCAAAACAAACATGAGCGAGTTCGCCTTCTCAGGTCTGGGCATCAACAGCTACTTCGGGACCCCCGTCAACCCCAACAGCAGCGACGCGCCCCTCACCCCTGGCGGGTCATCCTCTGGGGCGGCGGCCGCCGTAGCCGCCGGCGTAGCCCCGCTGTCCGTGGGAACGGATACCTCGGGATCCGTCCGGGTGCCCGCAGCGTTCTGCGGTTTGGTCGGATATCGAGCCAGCGCCGGCAGGTACGGCCCACACGATTTCCTGCCCCTGTCCACAACACTCGACAGCGTCGGAATCATCGCCCGCACGTTGTCGGACATCGCTGCGCTCGACCATGTTTTCGCGGTCATCCGCTCACCGACAACCACACGATCACAAACTCCACCCCGCGTCGTCGTTCCCACCGGGGAGTGGATCGACGACTGCGCACCCGACGTGAGGGGACCGTTCGACAGTGCAATCGCAGCTCTCGCCGACACCGGCACAGATATCGTCACCAAACCCATCTCCGCGATGATCGAAGCCCAGCACCTCATGGACACCTACGGAACAATCGTCGGTGCCGAAGCACTCGCCCGGCACGGTCATCTTCTCCCCCACGCGCCCCATGTCGAAGCAGCGACACTGCGGCGCCTCGCACAGAATCAGTCGCCAACTTCCTCTCTAGGACAGCTCCTCTCGCAGATGATTCACCTTCGACGCCAGTTCACCCGGGAACTGGACGGCGCACTCCTGATGTGCCCCACGGTCCGGCACAATCCCCCGCCGATACACCATCTCCTCGGCAACATCACCGCATACGACCACTACAACGCGAGCACACTGCGCACCACCATGCTGCTCAGCTACCTGGGCACCTGCGGAATCAGCTACCCGCTGCGTGCCTTCGGCAACGCCTCCGCCGGAATGCTGATCTCCCTGCCCGCCAACCAAGACGACCAGCTTCTCACCATCACCGGGAAGCTGCTCGACGTCCTCCAACTCGACTGACTGAACCGTGTCAATGGACACGTGCGCGTCCCTGTGGGCTGGTCGAAAAGCAACGGGTCCAGCGCCCGTTCCTCAGAACGCTCGGCGGGGACGCTCTTCGTCCGCTGCCGCTGGTAACCGTGGGAGCGGCACTGTCAAGTTGATTCAGTGTCTTGATGATTCGGGCTGCGATGTCGTTGCCCGAATCGGTTGACGTGCACAGACTACCCGCGTTTATCGGTCAGGCGGCAGCGGCGTTCGTGGTCGTGCCGGAAATTTCGTTCCAGGTTGCGAAGCGGTCGGTTATTTCGTGTCGCCATGCGGTCGTCGACAGCAGATCCCGGCGCGGCCGGAAGTGTGGCGAGATGCCGCTGAACGCGGACAAGAACCGCTGCGCGTGCCCGGGCGATTTGAAGCGTTTCATCGCCCGCTCCCGCTGTCGAGTCGGCTGATGGGAATTCTCGGCCCGGTTGTTCAGATACCTGGACCGGCGATGCTCCACCGAGGGCAATACCTCGCGGTGAGCGACCTGGTAGCTGGCGAGCCCGTCAGTGACCAGCACGCGCGGCACATACTGCAGGCCCTCGCGGAGTTTGCGGAAGAACTTCTTGGCCGCCTCGGCGTTTCGACGCGACTGGACCAGCACGTCGAGCACGTCGCCGTGCTGGTCGACAGCGCGCCAAAAAATGCTGTGCTCCGTTGATCCTGATGAACACGTCGCCGAGGTGCCATTTGTCGCCGAGTCGGGGCCTGCGGCGTCGCAGCTGGTCGGCGTAGTCCTGACCGAACTTTGCACACCACTGCCGGATCGTTTCGTGCGAGACCTCGATGCCGCGTTCGAGCATCATCTCCTGCACCTGGCGGAAGCAGCGGGAACCGGTGATACAGCCACACGCAGTGGGCGATGATCTGGTGTGGGTAGCGGTGGCCCTTGTACGACGGCATTGCGGTGGTCACGCCCATCGATGCTCCCAGAGACACGGCCGCTCACCAACCTGACAGTGCCCTATGGGGTGCGCATCGGCGAGCGTCGTCGACAGCAGGTCCGCGTAGTGACCGTCCGCGATGGCGCGACGCAGGAGCTCAACACCGACCGGCAAGCGATACCCGTGCCGCGTCATCTGGTCACCTGCCCGCACTACCTACTGCCTGGCCTCGACGGCAGAGCCGAGATCACCATTCCCACCACGGCCTGCCTGACCCCACCGTAGAAACCAGATACCGCGGCGCCGACACAACCCGGCCGCACAAGGTCGACTCGAGACCATCGGGAAAGCCTGCGAACGAGGACCTTTTCGGATCGCCGACTGCAATCACGGTTTTCGTGCGGCCACTCTTTCGCCACGACGACGACCTCCGAAGCGCATCCCCTCCCCACCCCCGCCGGCCACACATCGCGCCGTCGGCCACGTCCTCGGGTCAGGTCAAATCCTCGTTGGGAGCGGAGGCTGCATTGTCCTTGATCGACGCAATCCCGTTCTGGGCCGCCGCCTTCGAGGTGTATCCCTGTCTGGCCGCGATACATCGACGCCTCCGGTTAGTTGCGATGGTCCCGGACGACAGGTTCATC
>NZ_LTCZ01000170.1:17287-30559 GCF_001583455.1 Rhodococcus sp. LB1
TGATCCCGGACGACGGGCTCGTCACGGTGATCCCGGACGACAGGTTCATCACGGTGATCCCGGACGACGGGCGGCTCCGCGACCGGTGGCGGATCGACAACGGGTGGTTCTTCGACCGGCGGGTCGGCGACCGGTGGTTCTTCGACCGGCGGATCGACAACGGGTGGCTCCGCAAACGGCGGATCGGCCACCGGTGGCGGATCCGCGACCGGCGGTGGCGGGGGCGAACCGGGGTCCGCGGGGGCCGGGCCGACGACCGGGCCCGGGTTCACAGGGGCCGGGCCGGGGTTCGCGGGGGCCGGGTTGACGATCGGTCCCGGGATCGCGGCGGCTGGGCCGGGGTTCGCGGCGGCATCACCGGACGGGTCACCCCCGACGGCTCCTCCCACAATCACGCCACCATCGGACCCGACGATTCCGGGAACGTTGCCGGGGATTTGCGTCCGCGCGTCCGTGATGTCTCTGCCGGGCTGCGGGGCGCTTTCGGGGGCGACCTGCACAGTGGTGCCGTGCTCCCGGCCGGGAAGCGCAATGCCGCGCAGCTCGTCGTCCGCGAGGACGATGGCAGTCGTCGCTGCCAGGGAAATTGACAACGCCGCGAGGGAGCCGATCGCGATGCGAGCGCCGGTGTTTCGAGCCATAAAAGTGCCTCCGACAGGGGGTACGGGATGGGATGACAGGCCCTATCCTGCGGCCCCGACAAACGTCGGGACAGGCACCCGAGGGTCACTGTCGCCCACCCCGACGTGGCGCGCCGATACCCATCGGGGTAACTACAGCGCCCCGGCACTGGTTCACCTTTCGACATCCTGTGTGAATGTCCGCGTGCGGGTTTCGAATCAGTTCACAGGGTTGTAATGCCTCCGTTGCCAGGGCAGGCGGGCGCGGCGCCCGAGGGTCCTGGTCGGGCTGCCGGTGGCTATGCGCCACTGCACTATCGGACACGACCTCCACATGACATCCGCGCGACCAGATCGAAAGGCTATTGCATCTGGTGTGTCTGACCAGCCCAATACACTGCCACCTGATGGACACTGCACGCATCACCGTCAGCCCTGAGTTCGGCCTCATCATGGCCGAAGACCTGGTCAACCTCGACCGCGACTGGGTCGAATCGGTCCGCACCCATTTCGTCTGCGAGACCGACGGTTGCGACGCCCGAGTCGTCGCAGTCATCGGTCGCCCACCACTGCAACGCCGAACACCGCACTTCCGCTCTCACCCCGACGCGGTGCACGAACCCGAATGCCCCTACGCCGACGTCGTCGTCGAAGCCACCGGCAACGGCGGCGATCCCGAGAACCCGCTCACCGGCCGACACTCGTACCCCAGCCGGCTCGTGCCCCTCACCGAGCGGACCGTCACCGATCCCACCGCCGACGGCACAGCCGGCCATATCCGCAGCGGACCGACCTCACGCCGCACCAGAGGAAACGGCTCCGGCGCAGTCGACCATCACACCCGCGGAATCGCCCGCACGATCCGCCCACTCTGCCGGACCTTTATCGCGCACCCCGATCACCGGCGAGACATGCTCATCGACATCCCCGACATCGATGCCACCCACTACCAGTTCGCATTCAAACGCCTACGCGACACCGCAGAGCCTCTCACCCGGGAGCGATACCGCCGCATCTTCTACGCGCCGCTGCGCATCTTCGAGCAGCCCGACGAAACCGAGGAAACAGAGGACCGTACCGTCATCGCGCTCTACGCCGGCCGACGCGACGCGACGGATCATCGGCTCACCCACGCATACCGCATTCTCGTCGACCACACCGACTGGACCGACAGCCGCATCCGAACCCTTCGCCGCGACCTACGCGACGCGCGAGCCGAAGCGAAAAGCGACTACCACACCGGCACCCCTACGAAGACCTGGGCATTCTTCATCGGATCGCAGGACACCGACGACCCCGCCACCTTCCGGGTCGCCAACCCAGTCCACATTTGCTTCATCACTGCCGAGATCACATATCCGACGTTCTGAACCGTGCCTGTAGCCGGACTGTTGTGGTGCACGACGTGTCGTCCACGCGCCGGATCAGCGAGGCCTGCGACCGGAAGGGTTACTGCGCAGCGCACGCGTCCGGATCGACGAGCCGCTCACCCGTGAACGCACGCCCGTGACGGTGCTCGTGACTCCGGCTACGACCCGTATCCCAAACGCTATCGACACTGCACAGTCGTGCCCACTACATGCTCGTCGTGGATGGCGTACCAACGATCCTCCACGGCATGCCACGCTGTTCGGTCGCGGAGGCGTGTTGGTGTTCGACCGCTTCCCCCGACGTCGAGCCTGTGCCCGGACCGCGGCCTACCTGAGTCAGCCGGCCCCGTCGACGTACGACGCCAGGTTCGCCAGCGAGGAGGCGATCCCGGCCTCGTGTACCTCTTGGTCGATGCCCGGTGGCACGTCGGTAGCGGTGACGGTCACCTCGGTCCCGTCCCCGGCGGCAGCAAGGTGCCAGGTCATCGTCATCGTTCCCGCGTACGAGGGATCGTCGGCTTCGAACACCGCCCGCTGCACCACGCGCTCCGGTGGCACCAGGTCGGCGAATCCGACATCGACGACATCCGTGGCATCCGACGTCTTACCCGGGCTGTCGGCAGGGTTCAGGTAGGTCAGGACCATCCGGAACCCGCCACCGGCCGGGGATCCCACCGCTCGCGCATGCCCTCCGGCGGCAACCACGCCTCGAGGGACTCCTGGTCAAGGAGAGCGCCGTAGACAGTCGCCGGTGGTGCCGCGATCACCCGGGTGGCGCGGTCGGTCCTGTCCATCGCCCAATCCTAGGACCGAGACGATTCCATGGGTGGGCCCACAATCTCAACGACGTCACCGCTCGAGGGATCGGGTCGTGCACCGGCCCCTCACCCCCGAGGGTGCTCACCGTTCTCGACCGGCCGCGCACCGTTCCCGCTGCCCGGTCGAGGGGACCTCATGTACCGCGGGTGAGGTCACCGGGCGCCGGCACCCACCCCCGGGGCGCGGGCCAGCACCCGGGCCAGCACCACCGTTGCCGTCAGCACCGCGGTCACCACGGCGATGACGCACACGAACGTCGCAGGGACGGTGGAATACCCGAACAGCCCAGCGACGCCCACACCCGCGGCCGTCGCCGCCAACGCACCCACCGGAAGCAACACCGCCAGCATCCGCACGGTCCCCGCGCGCCGATCATCACCCGCCGCGGCCAACACCCACCACACACCCAGCAGTGCGCACCCGTACGCCAGCACTCCGCTGCCGGCATAGAGCACCAACACCGAGGCCCACTCCACGGCGACGCTCGCCGAGGAGGTGAACGCGAGACACAGCAACACCAGCATCGGCAACAACCCCACCGCGATACCAGCCAGGGCCGCGGCGACGGTCCGGCCCAGCAGGAAGGTGCGCCGACGGCGGCGTTCGTCCGCGCTCGCCGTATCCCGCACCACCCGCCACCCGGACAGCCACAGCACCACCCCGCAACCGGCCCCGGCCACCGCGGCGCCCCCAAGCACGATCACCGACACGATCGATGGATCGGTCCACGCCGGCTGGAACGACGTCGCCACCATGTACGGCCGCGACGTAAACGCCGCGAACACCACCACCAAGACCAGCCCGACGACCAACCCACAACCCCGAAGGTCCCGCTCTGTCTCCCCACCCACCCATCGTGTCACCGACAGATGCTCAGAACCCGGCAACCGCGGCCGCCGGGCGTTCCCTCACGCAAATGCCGACTATCGCGATCCACTCCGCGGGAACCGTCGAGTCAGGTGCGCCGAGTTACCTCGCACCCCTCCCCGGGCACCGCCGACCGCCGACCGCCGAGATCCCCACAGCCTTATGGTCTTCGCGGCTGGATGGTCCACAGAGAATCGGGAGCAATGCTGCACCTCACGCGACCGAAATTTCGGCCTGAGCATCATGGAATGCTCGCTCGATCTCGACCGAAATCCGGCCGCGGGAGGACACCACATGACCCGCCCCGATCGCCCACTCACGAATCTCCCTCGAAGACTTCCTCGCCGGAGCCTCTCTCACCTCTTCCCTCTTCACCAGCACCTTCGCCGCGACCGCCTTCTTCACGGCCTTCTTCTCCGAAGTTGCCTTCGCCGCAACTGTCTTCTTCCCCACCTTCTTCGTCGAGGCCGTCTTCGTCGCAACTACCTTCTTCTCCGCCGGAACCTTGCCCGCCGCTACCCTCTTGACCGGAGCCGCCGCCACAGCCGTCTTCTTGGCACTGAGGAAGAGCCCACCCGAACGCTCTCCATCAACTGATATACGCCACGCCGCGGTCTGGGCGACCAGCTAGTTTCTTCGCTCTGCCGACATCCGGGTGGCCAAAGGACCCGTACGACCGACGCCCCGCCTGACATTCTGGATTGTTCCAGACCCAGAGGAGGTGCGAGGGTCGCCTGAGCGAGGAGCGTGTCGGGTTACGTCGGCACTAACCACTTGAGCACCACGGGCATGCCCCGGCGGTCCCACCGCCGATGGCGGCTGGGTATCCGCACCGCTGTTCAAGCCCTGTTGTCGGGCCATATTCTCGGTGGCTATGACCGGCTTGCCGAGAGGTAGCAAGGGTCATTGACCTGCGGACAGCGTCTCCCTACCATGTCGATTGGCGCACGACACCTGGCGGTGAGTACCCAAACCGTGTGAACGAATCCCTCAGTGTTGAGGAACGAGGTGCGAATTGGCCATGGAGATCGACGACGAGATCTTGGCCGCGTGGACACAGAGCGCGTACGCCGGGATGTCGGTGGACGGCCGAGATCGGCTCCTCACTTCATCGGCACACGTGACGTTGGAGGCTGGAGAGTTCATCCGTGCTGTCCCGCGGACGAGTCAAGCTGGGCTGGTACTCAACGGTCTCCTTCGGATATATGTGATGTCCGGTAGCCGTCAGGTCACCCTTCAATACGCTGATTCGGGCATGGCATTTGCGATACCGGACCTGCGCCCGAACGACGGCGCAGTGGGGTTGAAGGCCGGAGGACAGGCGCTGGCGCCCACTCGATTTCTCCTGTTCGATCGATCGGTTATGCGTGAACTGCTCGAGGTAGACCCCACGATGGCGCAGGCCGTTATCGAGGGGCTCCGCACCGCGTTGTACACGAGCGTTTCCCTGTTGGCCGAGAACGTCCTCACCCCGCTGAAGCAGAGGGTTTCCCGCCATCTGCTCGACCTTGCAGTAAGGGAGGACGACCAGGTTGTTGTTCGGGCCACCGTCCAAGATCTCGCCGATGCGACCGGATCGGTCCGCGAAGTTGTCACGCGTTTGCTCAAGGAAATGCGCGAGCAGGGACTAGTCGGGCGCTGCGGGCGGGTGCTGGTGCTCCATGACCTTCATCAACTGCACATAGTCGCCCAGGGGGAAAGAGCAGATCGTCCTTCGGGTGACCATAACCCGGCGTAAGGGACTTTCCAGCTCCGTCAGTAATTTGCAGCGCGCCCAACCCGGAGTGGTGGATCGCAGGAGCGCACCTACGACGCCCGGGCCTCCGCGAGACAGTCCGAGTCTTGTTGGAAGGTCAAGGCGGCTGCGCCTCGAGACGTGTCACGCCGATAGCTTCGCAGCGGTAACCGTCGTCCGTTCAGCCCAGTGCGGAGCGGTGGTGGCCTTGAGGCTAGTCGGCCACCACCGGATCTCACGCTGTCACGTCGTAGAGATTAGCTGTACGCCCGGACCCTCACATCATCTTCCGAGACTCGGCCGGAGCTCGGTAGTGCCTCAATCGGTGCGCCCTTCAAGGCGACCGACGCCGCCGACCTCCCGGCGATCATGCCGCTGACAAACGCCCATGCGAGCCCATAGCCGTGACTTCCGGTTGCGAAACCGATGCTGGCGTAGTCAGCGGTATCCCCCGCGACAAAAAGACCGACAATGGGGTCTCCCTTGGTGTCCAGGGCACGCATGTCGCGATCACATGCGATGCAGGCCGTTCCAAGGGCGACAGCCCCCCGAAACGGACCGATCGCCAGGTAGGGCCCTCGGTCGAAAGGATTCTCACTCCACTCTCGGCCCAATCGGTCGGCGGAACCCGACCGGTGGGCTTCGTCGAGCTTATCGATCTCGGTCTGCAGAGCGCTCCGCTCGATCTGAAACAGCTCCGCCACCCCCGAGATCGATTCTGAGCGTTTGGCATAGCCAATATCGACAAGGTCGCTCTCGTAAGCGTAACCGACACCCTCTATGTTGCCGAGATGCGACTTGCCGGTGAGGTACCACCCGTCACGTGCGTCAGGCCCATCGTCCTCCACAGTCGCGAGACGCTCGATCTGCCGTCCACCGATAACCAAGTAGAGATCCTCGGAGGTGCGCTCCGCATAGTCTTGCCCCCACATCGCAAGCTCGTTGCCTACACGCTCGCCGGACTGATTGACCACGATCGCGCCACCCATCAGCACGACGGGGTGCCCGAAATAGGTTGGAGTGTCGAGGGTGGTGAGCGCAGCGAAGACCGGACCTTCCGGTGTGAGCATCTTGGCACCGACATCAGCTGCCATGAAGTGGCCGTCCCCGGTTGCCCACTGTTTGAAGGCATGCGCGGAATGGGCCGGCGGGGTCCGTCCAGGTGCGGCAGCGGAATAGTCGCCCGCGCACACCACCACAGCGCCGGCGTGAATACCCCGACCGCCGACGCGAACACCCGTGACGCGCCCGTCGCTTTCTACTAAGAGACTCTCGACTCGCGTGTCCCGTCGAATGCGGACGCCGTGTTCACGGGCCTTCTGCGCGAGTTGCCCCACGAACACCATCGGGTTCGGAAACAGCACGTGCCCTCTGTACTGCGAGTGCATCTCCTCCGGATGCGGCCCTCCAAACCCGAGCCCGAGCTCGACGAGCCTGTCGATCGCCGTTGCCGCGTTCTCGACCACGACCTCCAGCTTCTCCTCGACGCCAGGAAGTCGGAGGGTACCCAACTGCTCAGCGTGCCCGAAGACGTCCTTGCGGTGCTGCTCAGGCGAGTCATTGATGCCCTTGGCAGACTGAATCGTCGTACCGCCGGCGGTCACAGTGCCGATCGACCACTTCGTCTTTCCGCCGACGTCCGAGTTCTTCTCAAACAAGAGTACGGAGGCCCCTTGTTCAGCCGCGTCGATCGCGGCGAGCAGCCCCGCCGCTCCGCCGCCAACGACAATGACGTCGACGCGCTCTTCAGGAGCGTGTCCTACGCGATCCGTCATGTTGTCTCCTAATCCGTGCGGGGCAATGCCCGCTGATCTGGCTGGTTCGCAGTCGTCGAACCGGCGGGCCCGGGCTGGCGCCCCCGGGCGGGCAAGCGAGTTGTCTGTCGTCCCGGCTGGGCGACGATCAAAACGAGCTCAGCCCGTCGGCTGAGAGCAGTATTCGCGAACGGCAATGATCTGCGCATCAGTGATCTCGAACAAGTAATGGTACTGGTTCCGGTACACGATTTCTCCGGGCAGAGGAACTTCGGCGGTCGCCTCCACCGCGACGCGCCCAACTTCGCTCGTGACACCTGTGACCTGCAAATCTATAGGTCCGGCAAATGAAGAGGCAAGCCCCTGCAGCAGTTGGATCGCAGTTTGTTTGTCGGCGACGTTGCCGTCCGGGAACTGGAACGATGCACTCTCGGCAGAGAGTGCCAATGCCCCTGCAAAGTCGAGGTCGGCGTAGCTTCGGAGATAGTCCAGAGCCAGATTTACTTCTTCTGTCACAGTGGTTCCTCTCAATAGGATGTGGCAAGGATTGGTACCGGCCAACGCGTAGCGCTCATTGCGCGGCACCGTTCTTCTGGGCTGTCAGTGCGGCGGAGCCACCCCGCCACGAGCGTGGACTGGGACGGCGTGATCCTGCATGTGTCGGGTATGAAAACGGGCAGAACCGCTCAGTCGGAGGACGAAACTCCCGGCGGTAGCCTCTACCGCCAACATCCGTGTGAACGAAGCCACCGGACCTGCGGTGAAGCGCGCTCGGAAGACTGCGATTCGTGAGTCGCGACGCGGACGTCGATCGTCTCCTGCGAAATGATCGCGAACGGCATATTGACAGACAAACACTCACGTTCTCCCCGCCGCTCTGTACCTGCCCTCCGGGCAACGAGCTACCGAGTACGGGAACGACCTCGCCGTCCCAAAGGCCACGAGCTTAAGGGATTTTTCCACGGCCACACCTCGCTGTCGGATCGCTCTGCCTGGTCGTCGTGCACCTCAGACACGCATATCGTGTCGTGTGACTGAACCGCCGCCTAGTGACAAATGTTGCCTATCCCACACTTGAAATTGATACTGTCGTCTGAAACGAAGTGGGTGAGCGGCGCGCCATGTCCGGCGGAAAATAAGACAATACCGACTTGGGCCGGATGACAGTCCGCTGAAGGGCGGCGCCAGCAGCGACGGCGCCGAACTTCGGGCTGTTCCCTCCAAAAGATGCTGATAGTCGGAGACTGCGGATGCTGCCGCTCGGTTGTCATGCCCCTTTCGTGGAGCCCGGCGAGACAGCGCCGACGGCTCGTACGCGATGAATACCTTGGCGGCTGCGCTGCGGCGGCATGAGGAATCTCAGCGGGCAACGCGCTGCTGCGCCGGCGCGGCTGATATTGCAGTCCAGGCTATCAATCGCGCTGAGCGATCGATAGCGCGTCCGACCTAAGACCGGTAACCCTCTGGAGCCGGACGTCCCGAGGGGAGTGTGGTCATGATGCTTCCAGAAGCGCGTCGGTCGAGCTGGGCAACGTGGGAGAGACCGAGGACAACGGCTGGCCGGCAAGCAGCCCTGTTGCCATCACGCATGTTTCGGTCCAGCCACACGTCGTCCACAGGTCCTCCCACCATGTTCTGGAGTGATCGCACGTACACGTTTGGGCAACCGAGGCAAAGTCGACATCCCCCGACCATCTGCACGCGGCCATCGGTACCAGTCTCTGCGTTGACGTCGACGTCGACGACGCTCATTGACGTGCTCGACCTTGCTGAGGCCCGCTTCGTCGGTGGCGACGATCAGGACGTCGCCCTACGAGTGAACTCTCCGATTCCAGGCCGCCTTGTCAGCAGTCGCCTTGTCAGCCACTCGTCGACTGAGTCCGCTGTCGCTTTCCGTACGTAGCGAAGCGAGATCGCCGGCCTACCGACGTTTTTTGACCGGCCGACAACAACGATCAACATCACTTATAGAAGTCCGCCCGGTCTTCCTATCGAAGCCAGCCAAGTGTCGAGAAGTGGAATACCACGGAAGGCGGTAGAGGGCACGAAGCGGCGAACACCCAAGGGGAGCAGCCTGCATTCTCTGGATGAACGACGGCGACGAGGCTATCGACCTACTGCCGAAGGTGGCCGGGCACTACCGGAATCGGTGCGCGACCAAGGGTACGCCTGGTGATACCGACTCGGTCCCGTGACGTCCTTGGCGTAACCGAACAACAGCCCGCCTCCCGCACGTGGGAACGGTCTCTAACGCTAACCCCCTCAGTGCGACGGCCGGTGCAATACAACGGCCAGTCCCACGCTGGAGGTCACAGTTCGCGACGACGGGTGCGGTCTCACTTCGATCCGACCGGATGCGGAATGCCGAGCGCCGGGTGATAGGGCCTGGTTTCGCGAGAGCGCTGGGGTGGGATTTTGAATCTCGAGGGCGGGGCGCGCGCACTGGAATCGCCCGAGCCCGAGCGCGCGCTGAAGGTTCTTCTCGTCGACGCCCACGCCGACGCGCGCCCGCAGCATCAAGGCCTACCGCAATGAAGCCGTCGGTGAGGCAAGTAGCGGGCAGAGTGCCCTCGACAAACTCGCGGCGATGTCGGCTCCCAAGGACCTCCCGGACATTGTTCATGATCGACCTGCTGATGCCTAGACTCGATGGCATACTGAGCTGTCGATTAGCGAATCATGCAGCGTGAACGCATGTCAGCAACCTGCTCGGCACGGTAAATTTGCACTCGCGTACCCAGGACGCACTAGTTGCAATTCGTGACGGTCTGCGCCCTCCGCAAGCAGAAGGTCGCTACGTCATGTGTCTCGGCCAAGGCGAGACACTGAGCCGAGGAACTGCCGACATCTGTGTGATGTCAATCTCACTGTCGCACTTCTAATCTCAAAACCAGAACGAATCTTCTTCTGTTCCCGTTTTCGACCCGGGGTGTTCTGCGCCCGAAGGAGAGCACAGTGTCAGCAATGACCAACACACACGCGACGAACCTCCGTGGCACCCAGTCAGGTAAGACTTTCGACGGCCTCCTCCGGGTCGTCGGCCGCACCCAAGAAGCCGACGACGTCGTCTCACTCGAACTCGCCGCGGCCGACCCGGATGTAGAACTGCCATCTTGGGATCCTGGAGCCCACATCGACGTCGTTCTCGGCAACGGCTTGGTGCGCCAATACTCCTTGACGGGCGACCCGGCTGTACAGTCACACTGGCGCATCGGCATCCTGTGTGATGCGGAGAGCCGCGGTGGATCCAAATGGATCCACGAGAACGCCCAGCAGAACACGACAATCACTGGGCGGGGACCGCGCAACAATTTTCCCCTGCTTGCGGCTCCCCGTTATCTCTTCCTCGCTGGCGGCATCGGAATCACTCCCATGCTGCCGATGATTCGCGCAGCCGCGACGCAAGGCTCGGAGTGGTCCCTGCACTACGGGGGTCGCACCCGATCTTCGATGGCCTTTCTCGATGAGATCACCTCACTGAAAACGGATTCCGGCCGGGTAGCGGTACACCCCCGGGACGAGGAGGGGCCCCTTGACCTGGAGGCTCTACTCGGAATCCCGGAACCCGAGACGCTGGTCTACTGCTGCGGGCCGACCCGGTTGATCGAAGCCACCGAGCGACTCTGCCGGGAATGGCGTCCCGGCAGCTTGCATGTGGAACGGTTTGCCGCCACACCGTCGATCACCGGTACTGAAACGAATACCACCGTCGAGGTCGTATGCGACAAGTCTGGCGTCACTCTGGAGGTTCCCCCCCAGTTATCTATTCTCGAGGCGGTCGAGAACGCTGGCCTGGATGTCATGTCCTCATGCACCGAGGGTATCTGCGGATCGTGCGAGACACGTGTTCTCTCCGGTGAACCGGATCACCGGGATTCATTGTTGACTGATGAGGAACGAGAAAGTGGAGAAACCATGCTCATCTGTGTCTCTCGTGCCCTGAGCGGTCGATTGGTTCTGGATCTGTGAACGCCGCGAACAACCGCTCCGCGGTTGTCCTCAGCGCTCACTCCGCCGACGGCGTGTGGCGTGCCGGTGGAGCGATTGCATTGGCGCCGACTGGCTATACCGTCTGGGTGGTCTGCCTGAGTTTCGGTGAACGCGGTGAGTCGCAGGGGGCTGAGGAAGAAGTAGGACATAGATATAGCGACCGTCAAAGCTGTACGAATTGAGGAGCTGCGGCCCGGGCGCACCCGTCCCCACACATCACCCCGCCCGCTAGCGGAGCGACGGACGCAACTGTCAAACGCACACCTGCATAGCAATATGCTGTTATAGGTTGCGAGAAACATCCTATGGATGAAAGGAGGCACACCGCCCTTCACCGACTCGGAATAGCGATCAGAGCCTAACTTTTGACCACACCTCGGCGTGGCCGGCCAGCGTGTCACCTACCGCACCTACGACCACGCCAAGCACACGGAAGAAATTCTCAGTCGCCCCATTACTAGTGGGCCAGAGACAGAGTAGATGAACAGGGCGGAGATGGCGGGATGCCGGTAAAGAACGTCCGGAGGCAGGGCATTGATCAAGCAGCGGTGACCACACTGACCCGCAGTGCCATCGTCGGAGGTGATTTTGCCCCCAATCAGCGCTTGATCGAGGCGGATCTGTGTACGCAATTCGATGCAAGTCGAGGCACGATCCGCGCGGCGCTGCTCGATCTTGCTGCCGAGGGCCTGGTCGAACGGTTCCAGAACCGCGGTGCGCGAATACGGTCGGTGTCGTCAGCCGAGGCCGCGGAACTCATCGAACTACGGATGGTCATTGAAGGGCTCTGCGCCTCAAGGGCTGCACAAAACGTCACCGACGCCGAGATCGAGCAGCTGACTACGCTGCGCACAGACCTCACCGATGCGGTCGCATCTAGGCACATATTTGAATTCGCGCGGTTGAACCAAGTGCTGCACCGCCTCATCCGAGAAATTAGCGGACATCGTTCTGCCGACGAGATTCTCGACCGGTTGCACGCACTACTGGCACGACACCAGTCCGACATTTTCACACACCTGAGCAAGATGGCGGATTCGCTATTCGACCATCTCGATATCATCGACAAAGTTTGCGCACACAATCCTGAGGGCTGAGAAAGCGATGCGCCGCCACCTCGATCGTGTTGCGAATACCTTGCGAGAACGCCGTTCGGCTTGACTGTGACGTCGAAGTTGCCCGCGCGAGTTGTGTTCCCCTCTAACGTGAGCGGTCCGGCCTCATTCGGCCACCGATCACGCACGCAATCCGCGGGACTCCGGTGGTCGACGAAAATCGGACAATTTCGAGAGCCCTGGGCAGGAATATCAAAATCATTTGACGCGCCCGGGTAACCCTCAACCCCGCGGCTGCACTGAGTATTGTGTGGCTCCAGAGAACGCAGGATCGGTTCGCGTATTCAACATTCGACTGACCTCGACTTCCAGCCTCGTCCCGCTGGTCGGCTAGAGCGTGTCTGCTATTTGCGGACGCGGTGATGAATGAGGAAGGCAGCGAGGAGTACGCCACCGAGGTAGGTGGTGGCGTACTTGTCGTAGCGAGTGGCGATGCCACGCCACTGTTTGAGACGCCCGAAACCACGCTCGACGGTGTTGCGTTCGCGGTAGCGGTCCTTGTCGAACGCCGGCGGTCGACCCCCGTCCGATCCTTTCGCCTTGCGACGTCGGATCTGGTCGCGGCGTTCGGGGATGGTGTGCGAGATTCGGCGTTCCCGCAGGTTCTTTCGGGTGCTCGGGTGCGAGTACGCCTTGTCCGCCAGCAGGCGGAACCCTTCGGTGTCGTGGGCGCGGTGCGCGTCGAGCAGCGGCGCCAGGTAGGGGTTGTCGCCTGCCTGTCCCGGCGAGAGCAGCAGCGTCAGCGGGCAGCAGAACGTGTCGGTGAGGGCGTGGATCTTGATGCTCAGCCCGCCGCGGGAGCGGCCGAGTGCGTGGTCGGCGGGTTCGTTGGCCAGATTCTTGTCATTCGATCGAGCCCCCTGTGTGCGCATCGGTCAGGGCGCCGGCCGAATGCTGGTGGGCGCGGACGATGGTCGAGTCGATCGACAGCAGACGTTCGAGTTGTGCGTCGTGTTCGAGGCCTTCCGCCCGCACGGCGGCGAACATCCGGATGTTGGTGCC
>NZ_LTCZ01000171.1:0-46241 GCF_001583455.1 Rhodococcus sp. LB1
CAGATCTGCTGGCTCGGCACCCGCGTCCTCGCACCCCGATCCCGCTACGCCGAGATCGTCGACACCATCACCGACCTCGCCAAAGGACTGACCGTCGGCGACCCGCTGTCCGACGCCACCCAGATGGGACCACTCGTCTCCGCCCGGCAACGTCACCGCGTCGAAAGCTACATCGAAAAGGGCAAATCCGACGGCGGCCGCGTCACCACCGGCGGCCGCAGACCCGACAACACGACACACGGCTGGTTCGTCGAACCCACCGTCTTCGCCGACGTCGACACCGGACACACCATCGCCCAGGAAGAAATCTTCGGACCCGTCCTGTCCGTCATCCCCTACACCGACGAAGCCGAGGCCATCGCGATCGCCAACCACTCCGACTACGGACTCGGCGGCTCCATCTGGACCGCCGACCCCGACCGCGGCGCCCAGTTCGCACGGGGCGTCGCCAGCGGAACCGTCGGCATCAACGGCTACTCCAACGACCCCACCGCACCCTTCGGCGGAATCAAGAGCAGCGGCCTCGGCCGCGAACTCGGACCCGAAGGCCTCGCGAGCTACCAGCAGCTCAAAAGCATCTACCTCGACGTGCGATGACCCGGTGAGTGCGGCCGCGCGACACCCGCACGGCCGCACCCGCGCACCCGCGCACCCGCGCACCCGCGCACCCGCGCACCCGGACAGAAGAACGGAGACGTCGTGACCAAGGAAGAGCTCGCCATGCTCGACTTCGCAGTCAAGTGGGCACCCTTCGGAGGCGGAGACGAACACATCCTCCCCGAATTCGGGATCTTCCCGGCCGTGTTCTACCGCAGGTTGCAACGCCTCCTCACCCACCACCCCACCCTCAACGACACCGTCCGGCGGCGGCTCGACGAACTCTGCACCCTCAAACTCGCGCCGACACATTCCGACAAGCCACCGTCGTATTCGCGCGTCCCCAGCCTGCATTCGGCAACGTAACCTCGACTAGCCACAGTGTCGGTACACGCTAGGTCGTGACCGATCCTCGGATGGAAACGACCGCCTATCCTGTCGGGAAGCTTGACGGCGTCGACGAGGAGTGCGGTGAGCCACCGCGCCCAGACTTGGGTGCCCTCGCGCCGACACGGGAGCTCCGTTTGTAGTCAGTGAACATTCGAGAAGGGGACTTTGGCCGTCCCGGTAAATCGGCCGCTCCCAGCCCGCGCTCGTCGCCCCGCAGCCACCGAGAGAAACAGGCCGGTCGGCTTCCCCGGCAGCAACGGGGCGTGGTTCTTCGACATCACCGACGGGTGCTTCGGTCTCGACGGCGACGGGCACCTGCTACCTCGGATACGAGGCCGAAACCGCGGCGAGGAAGGCCCTCGACGACACGCTGGTGCAGTTCGGCGTTGTAACCGCCACCTTCGCCACCGACCGGTGCGCGGCTCCATCCTGCACCTGCCGGACCATGCAATGCACGGCCGCAGACCTGCGTCACGGGCGGGCCCCTCCTGCGGGATCGGCGACCTCTACGAGATCACCGGAACTCGACGCAATCGTGGGCGCGCTCAGCTACCAAATCCCGAATCCCCACCGCAGGCCGACTTCGACCAAGCCTGGCCCGAAACACCGAGACGCCACCCAAATCGAACCCCACGCCAATGTTGTCGGAGATCGTCTATACCGCGGTCGTCGCCTCGTTCGGTGCGGTGATTTCGAGTGCCTCTGTATCGCGACATGTGCAGCGATATGCTGAAGAGATGCCCTTGGAGGTAAAGGTGGTGCATCTCCAATTGCCATGCCATGCCGTGGAGGGTGAGCCGGAACCTCCGCCAAGGTCGGAATGAGTGGGACAGTATTATGGTCGATCGTGAGCCACTGGATACGCAGCGTCATGTAACTGCCTCTCTCACACCGGAACTCAGTTCGGCCGGTTTCGAGAACGCTGACGAGATCGGCCATGGGGGTTTCGGAGTCGTGTACCGATGCACCCAATCTGCTCTGGACCGCACCGTAGCAGTGAAGGTGCTCACCGCCGACCTCGATGAGGAAAATCGAGAGCGCTTCTTTCGTGAACAGCGCGCGATGGGGCGGTTGACTGGTCATCCGAACATCGTCAACGTCCTTCAGGTCGGCGCCACCGACTCCGATCGGCCCTTCATCGTGATGCCGTACCTATCTCAGGATTCACTAGATACGCGGATCCGCCGCGACGGCCCGCTCGCATTAGACGAAGCCCTGCGGCTCGGGGTCAAGATTGCGGGCGCTGTCGAAAGCGCGCACCGGCTCAACATCCTCCATCGCGACGTCAAACCCGCAAATATCCTGTTCACTGACTACGGTGAGCCTGCATTGACCGACTTCGGCATCGCCCACATCTCCGGAGGTTTCGAGACTGCCACCGGCACCATCACTGGTTCACCGGCATTTATCGCGCCGGAAGTGTTGCGGGGTGATCCACCGAGCGCCGCTTCCGATATCTACGGGCTCGGCGCGACAGTATTCGCTGCTGTCACCGGTCATGCCGCTTTCGAACGCCGACAAGATGAACAAGTGATCGCGCAGTTCCTTCGCATCACCGCACAGCCGATACCGAATCTGCGCGAAAAGGGGTTTCCCGAGGACCTATGTGTCACGATCGAACGAGCCATGTCCGGCGACCCTCAGGAGAGACCCCTTACCGCAGCCGAGTTGGGTGAGGAGTTGAGACAGGTCCAGCTCCGGAACGGCTTCCCGGTCGATGAAATGGCACTGGCTAACGTGCCCGGCGCTCCGGAGCCTCACCGGGACCGTCCCGGTCCGGAAGGTGCCGGGGACACGTCCGCGCGGCGGTACCCGCCGGTGGTGGCAACACCGAGGCGAGGATCCGCCGGGAACCTTCCGTTGGAGTTGACCAGCTTTATCGGTCGCCGACGTGAGCTGACCGAGGTGAAGAAGCGGTTGTCGAGCTGGCGTCTGGTGACACTCACGGGTATCGGAGGCGTCGGTAAGACGCGTCTGGCGCTACGGGCAGCGACGAACGCCCAGCGCACATTCCCCGACGGCGTATGGCTCGTCGAGCTGGGTGAGGTCCGAGATCAATCGCTGGTCATCGATGTGGTGGCCACTGCTCTCGGGTTGAAGGATCAGCCCGCGCGATCACTACAGGCTGTAGTTGTTGAGTTCCTTGCATCGCGCGATCTTCTGCTCATGTTGGATAACTGCGAGCAGGTGGTGGAGGCAGTAGCCGAGCTCGCAGAGACGTTGCTCCGGTCCTGCCCGAGAGTACGGATCCTGGCCACCAGCCGTGAACCGCTCGGCATCGGCGGCGAGACCGTTGTGCGCGTGCCACCACTCGACGCCCCCGCTCCCGGCGACGACCCAACTCTTGAAGGGATGCCGCGATTCGATGCAGTGACGTTATTCACCGAACGAGCCATTGAGGCCGTCCCCGAATTTATCCTGACCGACACAAATCGAGCTGCGGTAGCCGGAATATGTCGCCAGCTTGACGGCCTTCCCCTTGCGATCGAGTTGGCCGCGGCTCGACTACGCGCCATGTCCGCCGAGCAAATCCTGCAACGCCTCACCGACCGATACGCACTGTTGACAACGGGAAGTCGGAGGGCCCCGACACGGCAGCAGACACTGCGGTTGTGCATCGACTGGAGTTACGAGTTGTGCACCGAACAGGAACAATCGGTGTGGAGACGGCTTTCTGTGTTCGCCGGCAGCTTTGAGCTGGACGCGGCCGAGGAAGTAGGCGGCCACGGCCTGGCACCTCAGGATCTCCTGGACTCATTGACCTCACTTGTCGACAAGTCGATCCTGATCCGAGAACAACGTGCCTCGGTGGTGCGGTTTCGAATGCTCGAGACTCTCCGCGACTACGGCCGCGAAAAAGCGGAGAACATCGGCGAGCATCTGGAACAAGCTCGCAGGCACCGGGATTGGTATCAGCAGTTAGCGCTCGAGGCGGAGGCTGACTGGGTCAGCTCGCGACAACTCGAGTGGATCTCCCGACTCGAGTGGGAACAACCCAATCTGCGTGAGGCACTCGAGTTCAGCCTGTTCGAGAAGGCCGAAGAACAGAGCGTCACAGCGCTACGAATTGCCGGCACCCTGTTCACGTTCTGGCTTTCTCGCAACCTTCTCAGCGAGGGACGCTACTGGCTCGGTCGCGCCTTAGCGCACGGCTCCACTCGACCGACAGAGGAACGAGTCAAGGCCCTATACGCCGCCAGCGTGCTGGCCGAACTGCAAAGCGACCTGGACTCCGCAGCCTCCCTGGTCGAGGAAGGACAGGCATTGGCCAAGCAGATGAACGATCCGGTGGTCAACGCGCGCATCGCCCATGCCGAAGGACTTCTGGCGCTATACAGCGGCGATCTCCCGCGCGCAAGCACGAAGCTCGAAGCAGCATACGACGAATTCCACACACGGGGCGATCTTTCCCTGGAAGCGTGGATCCTGATGATGCTCGGTTTGGCGTACGAATTGAGAGGGGATCTCGCACAGGCGATTAGCTACCACGAGAAGGTCCTTGCGATTACAGAGCCTCGAGGCGAATCGGTGTTTCGGTCGTACTCGCTGTGGGCCATGGGTGTTGCGGTCTTTCGGCAAGGTGACTTTCCCCGCGCGGCCCTGCTGCTGGAACAATGTCTGCGGCTTGCCCGACCTGTGGACGAGCCCCTACTGTTGGCGATGTGTCTGGAGGCGGTGGCGTGGGTCACGTGCGCCGATGGCCGTGCGGAGCACGCCGGGGTGCTGTTGGGTGCGGCTGAGGTTCTGGGATCAGGAGTGGGAAGTTCCTCGGTCCTTTTCCATAACTTGGTCGCCGACCACGAGCAGTGTGAACGATCAGCGGTCGGCGCACTCGGTCAGCAAGCCTTTGAAACCGTCCGCGAGCAAGGTCGGGCGTTGACTGCCGAGAAGGCAATCGCCTATGCCCTCGGCGAGCAACCCGCGGCGACGTCTCGATCGTCCGACGGCACAGTGCATCCCCTGACCAGACGTGAACGGGAGGTCGCGGATATGGTGGCCCAAGGGTTTACGAACAAGAAGATCGCTGCCGAGCTCGTGATATCTCCACGAACAGCTCAGGGTCATGTCGAGCATATCCTTGAGAAGCTGGGTTTCAACTCTCGATCGCAGATTGCCGCCTGGGTGGTGGAGCGGACGAAGCACGCCTAGCGAACGGGTCGTGCGTGCGCACGATGACGGGCAGGGTTCCGGCCAATGTTGCATACGAGAGGACCTGGTGGGCTGTTAATTTAGTCCGCTTCCGGAGCCCGTGTCAGCGCTCGAGCGACGCTGTTCGCTTCGCAACAAGACGCAACGCTCAGACGTGCCGCCGCGCACACGTCCTCAGAATGGTCATTGATGAAGGCAATTCACTGAGCCCCCGTCTCCCGCCTTTCGGCGGGTATTCGCACCCAATCACGCATGCGGACGGCAACTCCGATGTTTTCCAGTAGGGAGAGGTCCATCGAAACATCATCGAGTGGGCCGCATGACCCGATCGAAAATTCGATCGCATAGACGGCCTCGCGGAGTACACCCGTGGCCCGATCCGCGGCCTCGGTTCGCATGTGTTCGAGACCGCGGCGATGCTTGTGCCCTGTCGACAACTCCTGCCATCTCCACGAGGTGGTCTCGGCGAGATTGCGCACGTGGACCGAGGACTCACCGAAGTATTCCGTCAGCACACTGCAGGCCTCGCCATGCCACACCTGATCTTCCAGGCTCTCCCGGGACTGGATGAGATCGACGAGTGCGTCGATCGCCGTCTGTGGATTCATGGACGCAACCGCCGAGGAGTTCTTCTCACGCATTCCTTCTACCGCACCCGGAATACTCGTGGCGTTCGGCCCGGCCGCCACAGTGCATCGCCGGTGCCGAACACGTCGAATACCTGGGAGTCATGACCCGGGACGAGGCGATCGCGGGCTCCGCCGATCAAGGTGCGGATCCGGTCATAGCTGTCGTACATCACCGGCAGGTCCGAGAAGACCGTGAACGGGCGGTTGCTGAACACCTCGTCGTAGTAGTGCGCAGCGTCCGCGGCCAGGAGTAGACCGTCGACGCCGCCGACTTGAAGTCCGATCTGCCCCACCGAGTGCCCCGGGAGGTGCCGCACAGTGATGTCCGGGGTGATCGCAGATCCCTCGGTGACGAAGTCGACGCGGCCGTCTCGGATCGCGCGGATCAGGAAGACGATATCGTCCAGTTCGACGATGGAATTAAACTGCGCCCGAGCCAAATTCGGACCGGTCCAGAACTCGACCTCCTTGGGGTGGATAGAGATCCGGGCACCGGGGAAGTCGGGTATCCCTCCCGAGTGGTCGTAATGCAGGTGCGAGATGACCACCGTATCGACCACAGCGGGGTCGATGCCGAGTTCCCTGACACCGTCGGCGACCGAACCCATGTAGTTGATCCCACGTTGACCGGCAACAGCCCTCGATGCTCCGGTGTCGAACAGTGTCAGCCTGCCGGCGTGACTGATCAGCCAGGCGAAGAAGACGAGAGGTCGAACACTGTCCGGCTCGCTGTACGTCTTGAACCGATAGAACTGATCGGAATCCGTTCGTTCGTCCTCCGCCCATGCGATGGCGTAGACCTGCGGGCCTGCTTCTCGGACTGCTGACATTGCACTTAACCTCAGAAGGACACCGCGGGCTTGATCTCGCCCTCGGTGGTCATGGCGGCGATTGCATCGTTGATCTTCTCGAGCGGCCGTACACTGCTGATCATTCGATCCCAGTCGTAGCTGTCGGCGTGCCGACTCAGGAACTCGAGTCCCCGTGCGTAGTGATTGACCGCGCCCGACACCGAGCCGACCACGGTAGCGTGCTTGACAACGATCTGACTCGGATTCACTGGAATGCTATTTGCGTGCAGCTGACCGACCAAGACGTACCGTCCGCCGCGGGCCAGAATGCCCAGTCCTTCTGTGAACGCCGTGGTCGCGCCCGACGCCTCGATGACGACATCCGCGCCCCGACCTCCGGTCAGCTGTCGCGTCACCTCCGCACGGTCCTCGGCCGAGGGCACCTCCGAAATGTCGATGACATTGTCGGCCCCCCATTCCGTCGCCAGCGAAAGCCTGGCGGAAGGTCCACCGACTACCGTGATCGATGAGGCACCCGATTCCTTCGCCAGCGCAACAGCGAACAATCCGAGAGGCCCCGCTCCCTGGATCACCACCGATTGCCGCTCTTGGATCCGCCCGAGCCGATCGAAGGCGTGGACCATAGTCCTCAGGGCACACGATGCAGCGGACGCCACTGCATCGGAAATGTTCGACGGAACCCGAACGCGCCCCGACGTCGGAAACACGTACCCGTACTCTGCGAATGTTCCATTCAGATGGGGATAGATCTCCGGACCTGCCGCCATGTATCCGCGCCGACGTTCACACAGCGTCGGAGAGTTCTCGACCGTGCACTGACGGCAGCTTCCGCAGAATCCGTGAGTCCAGATGACCCGGTCGCCGACCTCAAGGCGGTTCCCGACCGAGTCGTACTCGGTGTTGTTCATATCCACGATCTCGCCCACCGCTTCGTGGCCGGCAACGATGGGAAGAGATTTTCCGACACTGGTGGATGCCATCGCATGACCCGCGCACAGGTGCACGTCGGTGCCGCACACCGTTGCCATCCGGTTGCGCACCAACAGCGCATTGGTTTCGAGTGTGGCCGGAATCGAGACCGTCTGGATCTCGAGAGGACTACCGTACTCGACAAGAACGGCGGCTTTGCACTGCATGGTTTTTGTCATGACTCGTCCGATATCTTCATCTGAATGCTTTTCACCCGTGTCATTTCCATGAATCCGTCGATTCCGCTGACCCTGCCGTAGCCGCTTTCGCCGTAACCGCCAAAAGGGAAGGCCGGATCTGTTCGCCGGTACTGGTTCACCCAGACGCTACCGGCGTGCAGCCGTTGGCTGACCCGGAACGCGCGACTGAGATCCCGCGTCCACACACCGGCCGCGAGCCCGTACCGCGTGTCGTTGGCGATCCGCACCGCCTCCGCCTCGGACGTCGCCGGCAGGCACACCAGTACCGGGCCGAACACCTCCTTCTGCGCGATGTCGGCATCCGCAGGTACACCGGACACGACGGTTGGAGGATAGAAGTTGCCGCCGAGTTCGCGCACGCCGGCCGCCTCGACCACCCGTCCGCCGGCCACCCGTGCCGACTCGACGAGACCGGCGACATACTCGCATTGGGCCGCACTGATCAACGGACCGACATCGGTTGTCGGGTCCCGTGGGTCGCCCACGCGGGCGCCGCCCACCGCAGCCTCGACTCGTTCCCTCACTTCGTCGAAGACGTCGATGTGGACGACCGCCCGTGACCCCGCGACGCAGCTTTGGCCACTGGAACTGAGAATGCCCGCGGCGATCGCTTCCACCGCGCGCTCCAGATCGGCGTCGGGGAAAACCAGGTTCGCGCTCTTCCCGCCGAGTTCGAGTGTCGAGGGCACCAGACGCTCGGCACCCTTGCCGGCAACGATGCGACCAGCTTGTGGGCCACCGGTGAACGCAAGCCGCGCCACGTCGGGGTGATCGCACAGCGCCGCCCCCACCGACGCCCCGTCGCCCGAAACAACGTTCACCACACCGTTCGGGAATCCGGCATCGGCGAACAATTCGGCCAACGCCAACAGCGAACACGGGGCCATCTCGGAGGGCTTGATCACCACGGTGTTGCCCGCGGCCAGGCACATGCTGGCGATCTGGGCGAGTAGGACCGACGGTGAATTCCACGGAACCTGCACGCCGACCACACCGTAGGGCTCACGCACCGTCAGACTCACCACCGAGGGGTCTGCACCAAGCGGGCTCGTGAACGGGAAGGTTTCCGCCACCGATGCCGCGTACCGATACCACTGGGGGCTCTTGGCGATCGACCCCGACACCTCGCGGATCGGCTTCCCGTTGTCGGACGACTCCAGCAGCGCGAACTCCGTAACGCGCGCCTCGATCAGGTCGGCCAACGAGCGCAGACAACGAACGCGCAGCGCGACGTCCGTCGCCCACCCGGAGGACTCGAACGCGCTCACTGCCGCCTTGACCGCCAGGTCGACGTCCTCGGCGGCACCGTCGGGATATGCTCCGACCACGGCTCCG
The DNA here is from genome assembly GCF_001583455.1 of Rhodococcus sp. LB1. NCBI lineage: Bacteria > Bacillati > Actinomycetota > Actinomycetes > Mycobacteriales > Nocardiaceae > Rhodococcus > Rhodococcus sp. LB1. The sequence goes on from NZ_LTCZ01000171.1 coordinate 9,082, forward strand.
GTGTACGGGTCCCGTGACTGGGCGGCCTCACCGGAGAGCGCGGGGACCAGTTTGCCGTCGATCAGCATCAAATATGCGTGCTGGGTCATGTCAGATAACCGTGCTACTCAGCGACATTCCGAAGCGGGTCTGCAGGTTCGGGTCGTTCGGAGGGCCCGGCCAGTTGTCGGACGAGGACAGAACTCGACTGTCTCCGCTCAAGACCCGGAACCCGGGATATCGATCCTCGGCGACTGACTCACAGATGATCCGATACACGTTGACCCCTCCGATATACGCGAGGTAGACACGAGGCTTCCCTGGGACGTTCGCGCCGACATACTGGGTGTCGTCCCGAGCGATGAGCGTGCTGTTCACCGTGTCCGCGACGTGTTTGGTCCAGAGTTCCTCGGCGGGCGCCGCGACCTCCACCTCGTCGCCGGCGGCCGACTCGATCGACGCGACGAACTCGGAGAGCCAGTCAACCTGTTGCTCGATCGAGACCAGCACATTCGCGCGAATCGACGGGCTGCCGGGCGCCGCGGTCATGAACATGTTCGGAAAGCCCTGGGTCGCCACTCCCAGATAGCTGTTGTGACCGTCCTGCCACTTCTCGGACAACGCCACACCGTCCCGGCCAACCGGGTCGATCGCGAGTAGCGCCCCAGTACCCGAGTCGAATCCGGTTGCAAGAACGATCATATCGAGCTCGATCAACCGACCGGATTCGAGTTCGACGCCGGTCTCGACGACCCGGACGATGGGGTCCTCGGCGATATCGACGAGGTAGACGTTGTCGTAGTTGAACAGCTCGAAGTAGTGGTCCTCGTTGAGGTGCCTTCGTGATCCGATGAAATGTGTTTTTGCACAAAGTTTTTCTGCTAGGTCCGGATCTTTCACCCGTCGGCGGATGTCGGCATGCAGGTATGCCGCGACGCGCCGGTTGGACTCTTCGTCGAGCACGAGATCGCTGATGCCGTTGAGGATCGCTGGACCGCCGATTTTCCACAGCTGATCCATCAGCTCGAAGAGTTCCTCGTCGGTGAGGTCCTTGATCGGGCCTACGGGAACCTCACAGAGCGTTCCCGACCCCGATGTGCGCACCTTGTCCCAGAACTCTGGATACCCGCGCTTGACCTCGCGCATGTCGTCCTCGGAGAGCGGCCGGTTCCCGGCCGGCAGAGCATAGTTCGGGGTTCGCTGGAACGCGAACAGCTCGTCGAAGGATTCGTGTGTGCCGATCTGCGTCACGACCTGCATACCGCTGGATCCGGTACCGATGACGCCGATCCGCTTGTCGGTGTAGTCGACCGCCTCGCGCGGCCATTGGGACGAAAGATACATCTCACCGGTGAAGGACGACAGCCCCTCGATGGCCGGGTGGACCGGCTTCGAGTATGGGCCCGTCGCCAGGATCAGATACTTCGACGTGTACACATGTTGACCATCGGAGGACGAGGTGGGGACGCGCCAGCAACGGTTGCTCTCGTCGTAGACGGCGCCGGTCACCTCTGCGTCGAACGTGAATGCACTACGGATATCGAGTCGGTCGGCGACGAAGTGTGCGTACCGCTCGATCTCGGGCTGCGCCGCGTAGCGCTCGGACCAGTTCCAGTTGCCCCAGATCTCCTCCGAGAACGAGAACGAGTAGTTCACGCTCGGGATATCGCATCGTGCGCCGGGGTAGCGGTTCCAGTACCAGGTGCCGCCCACGTCGGACCCCTTCTCGATCCCGAGAACGGTCAGACCGGCATTGCGGAGCTTGTACGCGGAGTACATTCCGGCCCACCCGGCACCTACAACGATCGCGTCATAGTCGGTAGAGCTCATTTGAGTGCCTTTCACTACTGCCGATTCGAAACGGCAGGTCAATTCTTGAACTGAATAAGCTTCTTCTCGAGGAACGTGTCCATTCCTTCGACGCTGCCCTCCCGGCCGATGCCCGACTGCTTGAATCCACCGAACGGTTCGGAGGTGCACATGTCCCATGAGTTCACCGAGACCTGACCCGTGCGGATGCGGCGCGCGATGCTCTCCGCCAGGTCGTTCTCACTGGCGTAGACGGCGCCCGACAAGCCGAAGTCTGAATCGTTCGCGAGGTCGATCGCTTCCTCAACCGAGTCGAACGGGATCACCCCGACCACCGGACCGAAGATCTCTTCGCGCGCGATTCGCATAGAGTTGTCCACCTGAGCGAACAACGTGGGCTCGACGAACCATCCGGTCGACAGGTGCTGCGGACGACCGCCACCGGTCACCAGCTTCGCGCCCTCGTTCTGGCCCACACCGATGTAGTCCTCGACCCGATCGCGCTGCCGTTCTGCGATCAGCGGCCCGAGGTGGGTACCCGCATCGCGAGGGTTCCCGACGACGACGCTGCGGAACGTCTCGGCGAGGGCCTCCGTTACCTCGTCGTGCCGTTTGCGCGGGACCAGCACGCGCGTCAACGCGGCACACACCTGTCCCGAGTGACCGATGCCCGCGAACGCCAAGTCGGGCAACACCCGATCCAAGGGGACATCGTCGGCGATGATCCCGGCGGACTTGCCCCCGAGCTCGAGCGCGACCCGGGTGATGTTCTGACTGCACAGACTCATCACACGTTTTCCTGCTGCGGTGCTGCCGGTGAATGTCACGGCGTCGACCAGCTTGTGGGACACGATGTACTCGCCGAGTTCGCGACCACCCGGGATGATGCTGACGACCCCCTCGGGCAAGCCGGCCGCCTCGATCGCCTCGGCGAGGACCATCGTGCTGACCGGACTCTCCGGGGCGGGTTTGAGGATCACCGGGCATCCCGCCGCGAGCGCCTGGCCCATCTTGCTCGAAGCCGAACAGATCGGTGCGTTCCACGGGATGACGACCGCCACGACGCCGACCGGTTCCTTCACCAGCAGGCCGTGTCCGCCCGGCCATTGCCGCGGGTCCTCCAATATCGCGCGTTCGGGAAGGCTCGCATTGTCGTCCCACATGTCCATTGCACGGCCGTGGAATGCTGTTGCCGTCGCGAGCGGCGCACCGACCTCGGCGACGAACGTCTCCTCGAGCTCGGCCCGCCGCTTCTTTACTTCGTCGCCGATTCGCCGCAGGTAGGACGCCCGCTCCGCGGGGGCCAGGCGAGGCCATTCGCCGTGGTCGAACGCACGGCGGGCGGCGCGGATCGCGCGCTCCGCATCGGCGGCGGTGCCGTCGGGGACTCGCGCGATGGCCTGCTCGGTCACCGGCGAGATTACCTCGATGAACCCGTTGCCCGCGGGGGCCACCCACTGGCCGCCGATGAACAGCTTGTCGAAGCTCCTGATGTCGTCCATCTTCCGATCCTCCGAGTACGTCGTTTTTACAGATCTAGGGTGAGAGTGTTTCCGGCGGAGCGTGATACGCACACGATGATCGTGTCGCCGGCTTCTCGTTCGTTCTTTGACAGGACCGAGTCCCGGTGATCGGGGACACCGTCGAGCACGCCGACCTCGCAGCTTCCGCAGGTGCCCTCTTCGCAGGAGGACTCCACCTCGTATCCCGACTTCGACAAGGCCCCCAGGATCGAGCACTGCGGCCCGATCTTGATTTGTTCCCCCGTTGAGGCGATGGTGACGAGGAAGGGCTGATCATCGTCGTCCAGGGAGTTCGAGGTGCCGCGGAATCGCTCCATGTGTAGCTCGTCTTCTGGGAATCCGCGCTTGTTGTATGCGGCTTCGACGGCATTGAGCAGCCCGTCGGGTCCACAGCAGTACACGTGCTCGCCGGTGCGCCGACGGGAGAGCAGCTGCTCGATGTCGAGGAACCCGTCACGGTCCTGAGGAACGATGCGGACGTTGTCGCGATATGTCTCCCGAAGAGAGTCGACGAAACTCATCGAATCCAACGATCGTCCTCCGTAGACGAGACTCCAGTCGGCACCGGCCTGTTCCGCTGTCGCGATCATCGGAATCAGTGGAGTGATACCGATCCCACCGCCGATAAACAGGTACCGAGGTGCCTCGACGAATTCGAACCGGTTGACAGGATCCCTGACAACGATCTCGTCACCACACGCCAATTGTCTGTGGATGTGGCGCGAACCGCCACGGCTGTCCGGTTCCTCGAGCACCGCGATCTGCCATCGGGACAGGTCGGCGGGGTCGCCACACAGCGAATACTGGCGCTTCCACTGGCCGGCCAGATCCAGCTCGATATGGGCACCCGGCGCCCAGGCGGGTAGGGTCCCTCCTTCGGGCCGGGCCAGTTCGATGAGCAGGACCGACTCCGCGACCGATTCGCGGCGGGTGACGACGACAGTTGTTCGGTGTTGCGACCTCTCAGTCATGGGCGGCCTATCGCACTTCCCCGGAATGCACCGTTCCGAGAACGGTGTCCAGGTACTCTTGCAGGCCCGTCAGGCCCGCCCGATACATGTGCTCGACCAATGCCGCTGTCTCGGCGCTCGAATCGTCCTTGTCGAACTGTGCCGACCAGGACACCTCCGACGCGTCGGGACCGCACGGGTTGACGGTGAATGTCGAGGTGAAGTTCGACATCGCGAGCGGTCCGTCCACGTACGCGTAGCTGTAGCTGCGGTTGCTGTCGTCGGTGGCGGTGATTCGCTCGAAAATCACCGCACCTCCTTCCATCACTACCTCGCGCACATAGTTTTCGAGCTTCGAAGACGTGATGCCTGGGTGCCACAGGTGGAGGGACGCCGGGCTCTTGGCCACCTCCCAGACCTTCGTGGCCCCATGATTCGTCCGAACCACTTCCGAGATGATTTCCTGTTTCGCGGGCATTGTCGGTGTTCCTATCTGGCCGGCTGACTTCAGTCGTCGAGGATGGTGATCGCGCCTTCTGGGCATGAGTGCGCGCCGTCCTTGGCGTCGCGTTCGAGCGTCGGGGCGATCACGCGGTCCTCGTCTCGACGGTCGCAGAATCCGTCGTCATCTGGTTCGAACACGTCCGGTGCATGGGTGTAGCAGCGTCCGTGTCCCGTGCAGAGGTGGTTTTCTACTCTCAGTTTCATTGGAGTACTTCCGTGACGATTACGATGTGGCCTTGACGCCCGGCTCGAACGTGAGCTGGAGCGACGTAGTGGACCGCAACTGGCTGGTTTCGGTGACCGCCGTAGTGCCGGCCTTGATGATGAAATTCGGCATCCGCTGCAGGATGCGCTCGAGAGTGACGCGCAGTTCGATGCGTGCGAGGTGCGATCCGATGCACCGATGCGGGCCGTAGCCGAAAGCGGCGTGGGCGGCCTCCTCGCGGTCGATGTCCAGAACGGACGGGTTCGGGACCAGCTCCGGGTCACGTGACGCAGCAGCGAAGTTAAGGGCGACCCACTCCCCCTCTTTGAACTCGACGTCGGCGATGGTCGCATCCTTCGTCACGTACCTTGCTGGTGCGATGACGGGGCTGAAGAGCCGCACGAACTCCTCGACAGCTTTCGGGATGAGGCCGTGGTCGGCGACGAGTCGCGCACGCAGGTCCGGGTTCTCGGCGAGATAGCCCATTGCAGCGGTCATGGCGTGGGTGGTGGTGGCCAGGCCACCGAATACGAGGTCCAAGATGACGGCGACCTTGTCGGCTTCGGAAGCAGGCGTTCCGTCGGGTGTGTCGACACCCGCATTGATCGTGTCGACGACGTCGTCACGTGGCGGTTCCGAGCGCCGTGCCGAGAGATAGTCTGCGAGATAGTCGCCGACGAACTTGAAGTGCTTCGCTCGCTCCTCGACGGGTCCGAACGTGCCGCTGTCGATTCCCTCGAACAAGGCGGGCAGGTCCTGCTCCGGCACGCCCATGATGCACTTGAAGAAGACGCGGCCGGGCAGGTGCGCGGAGAAGTCGGCGACGAAGTCGCATTCGCCGCGTTCGATGAATCCGTCGATCAGTTCGTCGGCGATGTCCGTGATCGCGTCTTCGAATCCGGCGACCGTGGTCGGCGACAGGAAGGGGTTGAGCACCTTTCGCCAGGAGTCGTGGTAGGGCGGGTCGCATTCTTCCGGAAGGATCAGCGACGATCCTTCGGGCCGGTTCACCATGTAGCCCTTGGCGGAGCTGAAGGTGCGCCAGTCCTGCGCGGCCTTCTTGACGAGCTGGTAGGTGTTCAGCACCTTGTATCCGTGGCCGGCGTTGCTGTGCGCCACCGGGCAGCTCTGCGCGAAGGCATTGATCACGTCGTCGAATTGCTCGTTGAACTCCGGCGATTCGAAGTCGAAATCGTTGAACATGTCCCGGTCGAAGGGACATTGCCGAGTCTGTTCACTTTGCTCTGTCACCGACAGTTACCTCCTGTTGAATGCCGCACCGTGCGGCGAAGTGCTCCGATTTTTCGGGGTTCCGGCGGAGCTGACGCTGATGGCCTCTTCGCGAGGCTGGCTGTGATGTGAGCCACTGAAACCCTATCCAAGTACTATTGTTAATGCAATAGGTCTTTGGCTGTCTTTGCTTGGATGTACGCTGGGCTCCGCCGACCTTCCCATGCGCGGGCACAGCGGCTATCGACATTCCGAATTATCAAGCGCACCAAGCAGATCGGGCATCCAAGCAAACGAGATCGGTGCCGCTTCAGTGGCAAATGCAGCGCCTCGCCGCCCGGCTCCGCATGCGGTGCGTGCCGATCCAACCGGCGCCCTGCTGACCAAGTGACCCGGTCCTGAGCAGCCCGAGCGCGGCCCGAGAGATTGCCTGGTCCAATAGCTCCACCGCCGGTGTCCGCGAGGCACACATGACGCCTCTATGCGGGACCGGGACGGCGACTAGCGGGACGGCGAATGGTCGGAGGACACGGAACAGCCGGCAGGACTTTCGGTGATCTCGGGTCATGGGCCCTCGGTCGGGTTGCGGAGTGATGGACACCTTCGAGCATCCCCGTCGACGCACCGGCGCACAGCGGCTAAACGACCCCGTGCGGGTACCTATGTTTATCTGTTTCCGGATCCCTATGCAGGTCAGGCCTGTGTCCTGGGCTTGACGGCACTCGGTTGCGACGACTGCATTCGACTCGCGCACCGCCAAACGTACCGTTCGTTCGGTCCGAAACGATCCACGAGATCGAGCCGCCGGTTACCCGCGCGTGATCAGCCGTGCTGCCCGGAGGCGCTGCGGTTCACGGTCGTCGCCCAGTTCTCCACCTGGCGCACCGAGCGTGAATCCGCGCCAACGTAGACAGCAGACGGCCGGACGAGCCGTCCTAGACGCTTCTGCTCGAGGATGTGGGCACACCACCCTGCCGTGCGACCACACGTGAACAACGCCGGCATCATCTGCGGCGGCACGGCCGCGTGGTCCAGTACCACGGCGGCCCAGAACTCGACGTTCGTGTGGAGTACCCGATCGGGGCGGCGAGCCCTCAGTTCTGCGAGCGCTGCCTCCTCGAGCGCGACGGCGACGTCGTATCGGGGGGCGCCGAGCCGTTGTGCGGTCGCCCGGAGAACGGCCGCGCGGGGGTCTTCGGCTCGATATACCCGATGCCCGAACCCCATGAGCCGCTCGCCTCGGTCGAGGAGATTTTTCACGAACCGGTCTGCCCGTCCTGCCTTCTCGACCGCGTCGAGCATGGGAAGCACGCGCGCCGGGGCCCCTCCATGGAGGGGTCCGGACATGGCGCCGACCGCGCCGGACACCGCCGCGGCCACGTCGGCCCCGGTCGAGGCAATGACACGGGCGGTGAAGGTGGACGCGTTCATCCCGTGCTCCGCCGCCGTCACCCAGTAGGTGTCGATCGCCTCGGCATGGTCGGGATTCACCTCGTCCTTCCACTGCGCCAGAAACTGTTCCGACAGGGTGCCGAAGGACTGCACCACCGGTGCCGGCACGGGCGTCTTCTCCGGGCCCCGGGCGGACTGCGCGGCGAACGACAGCGTCGATGCGGACACCTTCGCGAGCTGACCACGGGCCGTCGCGTCGTCGATGTCGAGCAGCGGCTCGAAGCCCCACCGGGATGCCAGTGCGGCGACACCCGACTGGATGTCGATGCGTACATCACCGGCCGTGTACGGCAGCGTTGGGGCCTGTGTCAGGTCGATGCGGTCGCCGAAACGCCCGTCCACCAACAGCGACCACACGTCGTCGAAGCGCACACCCTCGGCGACCAGTTCCCGAACGTCGACACCGCGATAGCGTAGTGCGCCACCGGACTTGTCGGGCTCGGCGATCTCAGAGGCGAATGCGATCACGCCATCAAGACCCTCGGTACGTTCACGTGCCATGACATCCACTTCAAACTCCCTCGTACAGTGCGGTTACCGCATCAGGATGCCCGCCGTCGGTGCAGTGCAGCGCCATCCCTAGATGACCCGGGCGTCCCTGAGCGTGCTCAGGTCGTCGGTGGACAATCCGAGCTCATCGGCCAACACCTCGGCGGTGTCGGCGCCGAGCGAAGGCGGGGGGCATTCGATCGGCATCCTGTGATCGTCGACGAGGTACGGGGCGACCACCTGATGGATTTCGCCGTACTCGGGGTGTTCGATGGCGGCGATCAGTCCCTGCGACCAGAGCTGGGGCTCGCGGAACGCTTCGCTCAGCCGGTTCACGGGCGAACTCGGGATCCCCTGACTCTCGAAGATCGCCTGCCACTCCGATGTGGGCTTGGTCGCCATTTCCTTGTTGAGAATCTGTTCGAGTTCGTCGCGGTGCTGCACTCGATGCACGTTGGTCTCGAACCGCAGGTCTGTCACCAGGTCGTCGCGCCCCAGCAGCTGGCACAGCGAGCGCCATAGCTTGTTGGTGCCGGTGGCGATCACGATGTGCCCGTCCGCGGTGTCGAAAGCGGCGAACGGCGCCAGCTGCGGATGTCCGGAACCCATGGGCCCGATCTCGGCGCCTCCGTCGATGACGGCGACGGAGTAGTTCATGAGCAACGAGACCATCGCGTCCAGCAGGGAGATCTGGACGGTCGACCCCTTTCCCGTCACCGAGCGCTTGTGCAGCGCCGCCAGAATCGCCACCGTGAAGTGAGCGCCACCTCCAAAATCCGCGATGGACGCGCCGGGCTTGACCGGACGCGGGTCATCGGCGTAGCCGGTGATCGACATGACCCCGGCCCGCGCCTGGATGGCGACGTCCATGCCGGGTTGACCGGCAAGTTCCCCACCCACGCCGTAGGCGGACAACTCGGCCACGATCAATCCCGGATTCACCTCACGAAGGGCATCCACACCCAGCCCGAGGCGGTCCATGACTCCCGGCCGGAAGTTCGACAGGACGATGTCCGCGTTCGCGGCGAGCCGCAGAGCCAGGTCCCTACCTTCGGGCAGGCTGAGGTCGATTCCAACCGATCGCTTGTTGCGGTTGATGGCCAGGAAGTAGTCGCCGCCGAATTCCTCGGCGCCCGAGGCGAACTTGTCGCTGACGTTCATGTACCGAGTGGGGTCGCCGCGGCGCGGCCGCTCAATCTTCCAGACCGCTGCACCGAGATCGCCGAGGAGCATCGATGCGTAGGGCCCGGCGACCCCGTGTGTGAAGTCCAGCACCTTGACACCGGTCAGGGGTGCCTCCCAATCGTTACTCACAACTTGCTCCCGTCTGACAGTAGGAAAAGGTCGCGCACGTCCTTCGACGGAAGCCGCACGGTAGCGGTCCCGATGACGTTGACGCGATCGTCTTGGTTGATGCCCTGGAACTCGATATCGACGAGATGTTGATCGCCGGCAACCCGTTTGCCCGAGACGGTTCCCTTCATCCACGTCGTATCGCCGACGAGGTTGGGCGCCAAGAGCTTGTGGTTGAGCGACTCGATGAAGGACATGTCGCCCGCCCAGTTCGTGATCAGGTGGCATCCCCAGTTCGCACGCTGCCAGCCCTGGTCATACGCGCGAGGCATGCCGATCTCGCGTGCGATCTCGTTGTCCATGTGGCCGGCGGCGGGGTGCATCGGGATGCGCGTCGTCGGGGAGTGATAAACATTGCCCGGATGACGCTCACGATCGAGAACGGCAAGCTTGAGCGGAGGGTAGGTATTACGACGTCCCGAATAGAACGCCATGATGTCGACGAGTGTGAGCGGCCCCTTCACCACGGGGCGCAATACATCGCCGGGCTCGACGTCCTCCCAGTACCGCGGTTCCGCGCCGCGCCGCGCCTCGGTGAGGTATGCAGTTCTGATCGCGTCCAACTGCTCGTCCGTGTAGGTCGGCGGGTCGTTACGGTCCTCGAACCCGCGCAGCCCGGAGTTCTTGCCCGAGTTGCTCCGCGGAATACGGAGCACATCGCTCTCGGCGATCGAGACGAGTTCGCCGCGCTGATTTTCGAACACGGTCTGACCGATCTGCACGAAGAAGCGGTTGGCGTGTTTGCCGACCTTTTCCTCCATTCCGATGACACGCGCCCGGGCGGTGATCTTGTCGCCGACCCGAATGGGCACATAGTTTTGCCACCGGGTGCCGCCGTAGATCCACTGGATTCCTCGGAATCCCGGGGCGACGATCGTGGAATCGAACGTGTACAACAATGTCGGCGGAGCGATCTGTCCACCCCAGAACGAATGGGCGGCGTACTCGGGGTCGGAGTACAAGGGATTGTCGTCACCCATGCTGTACTCGGCCCAGCGCCGAATGTCGATCGGCGAAATCGACTCGGCGTACGTCGGTACGTGCACGTCTCGTCTCAGCCACACGCCGACGAGCGCTTGGGCCTTCTCCACCATCTCATCGGTGATGTCGGGATTCTTGGACGCAATGACTGCGGTCATGTCTCGAACTCTCCAGACTGCTTAGAACTGCTCGGTCAACTCATTGATGGAACCCAGATCCGCGATACCGCGACAGGCTCCAAAGATCTTGTCCGCGGACGACTGGTCGATCGCTCGACTCGCGCACATCATGAACTTGTCTTCCACTTCGGCAGGGGTGAACCAGCGAGCCCGCTTCCCGGGCGCCAGGGGAACGAACTCCGTGTCGGAGTGCCCGTCGGACCAGGACACCGAGACGCGTGTCGCGAATTCGCTGTCACCGGCGACCTCGGCCGACTCGGACACCGTGATCGACGGCAGAACCGATTGGATCGAGGGATCCTGCACGGCGGTGTCGGTGAAGGAGTCGAGTGTTATCGCGCCCCGCGTCAGCGCGGTGGCGACGCAGTACTCCATGCTGAACTTGCCCTCGAGGCCCGATCGCGGGCGGTCGTAGACCAGGATCTCCCGCGAGTAGGCCGGCGTCTCGACCCGAATCTGGTCGATCGTCGCGGCATCACGTCCGGTGTTGCGGCGGAAGATTCGCAGCGCCGACTCGATCGCGGGATGTGTTGCACCGCAGGCGGGATACGGCTTGAGCGCCAACCCGAACGGGGAGATCGTCTCCCAGTCCTCGCCGAGGGTGCCCCAGCATTCGTGCTGCGCTGCCTCGGTTCCGTCTCCGAGTACATCGAAGAAGCCGAACTTCCCGTCCACGGCGCTGGCCGACGCCGTCAGTCCGCAGGAGGCGAACTCGACTGCTCGAATACCATTCGACGCCGCGAGGCCGGCGTGGAGCGGCTTGGTCATCGTTCCGAAGTTTGCTCGTACCCCACTGGCCATCGACGCCGCGATTCCGAGCGCGGACACCGCCGCCGCCTCGCTGCAGCCGCTGAGGACAATCGCGGCGACTGTGCTCGCGATCGTTCCGAACGTCCCGGTGGCGTGCCAACCGTGCAGGTAGTGACTCATGTTCATTGAACGGCCGAGTCGTGCCTCCACTTCGAGGCCGAGGGCGTACGCCCGGAGGGCATCTCGGCCGGATGCTGCCGGGTGCGCCAGAATGGTCGCGACGAGGTGGGAGCTGGGATGGGAATATGCGGGGTGGTTCGTGTCGTCGAAGTCGAGCGCATGGATCGCGGTGCCGTTGAAGCATGCCGCCGACGCTCTGTCCCGGCGCACACCGTGCCGTCCGATCAGCGCGTGGTTTCCGGGGTAGTCGGCGGTCGCCGCGACTAGCGAATCGCACGCGGGCTCAATGCTTCCCGCGATCCCTACGCCGATCGCGTCGGTGATCGCGTCGGTGACGGTGCTCCGCACGTCGTCGGGCAGATCGTCGTACTGGATCGATTCGACGGCCCGGAGGATCTCGCTCAACATGGTTGCACCACCGTTTCTAGGACAGCGCCCGCCTGACCGGCTGCGCTTGGATCGCCGATTCCCGAGACGGTGAGGACATCCACCGCAGTCGATCCCTGTGGGCCCACGATGAGCGGGTTGATCTCGATTTCCGCCCCCGGGCGGCCGGCATAGGAGAAGTAGTCCGCGAGGGCGTGCGCGCTGGCGACGACCGACTCGACGTCGCACGCGGTCGCATTGCGGTATCCGGACAGCAACTTCCACACATCAAGTTCCGCGACGGCGCTGCGGATCTGCTCCTTCGACGCGGGGATGGGCAGAATCACGATGTCCTGCAGTAACTCGGCCAAGACGCCGCCTGCGCCGACGACGAGCAACGGCCCGAAGTCTGAGTCCCAGCGGGTGGTGAGGAGCATCTCGACATCGCCGCGCGCCATTTCCTGCACGATGCAGGGAACGCCCGCTCCGACGACCTGTGTGTATGCGGCCCAGGCTTCCTGAAGGTCTTGCGGCGTCTCGAGCCCGACGTGGACGAGTCCGAGCTCGGTCTTGTGTTCGGCGACATCCGATGATGCCTTGAGAACGAGCGGATAGGCGAGCTTCGACAGCGCCGCGTCGGACATGACACCGTCCCACATGCACCACTGCGGTGTCGCGATCCCCACGTTGGCGAGCATCTGCATGCTGGCCTGCCACTCTTCGGGGACCACCGCAGGATTTCGTCGTTCGTCCGGTTTCGGTAGCCGCTCCTTCGACCCGTTCGACGTGGTGTCGGCCCAGTTGTAAAGCCAGCCTGCGATCTTGATGGCCTCGGTCGGGTCCTCGGCGTGGAGCAGCCCATTCGATGTGATGAGCCGTCGCACCGTGTCATCGACTCGCCCGAGTGTGCTGATAATCAACGGCTTGCGTTCGTGTAGATCCGTGCGATCGACGACGCCCGCAATGTGTTGACGCAGAATATGTTCCGCACCGTTTGCGTATTGGAGGATAATACTGTCGGTGTTGACGTCGGCGCCGACGATGTCCATGACCGCTTCTAGCATCTCCGGTCGTCCGACCACTTCGCCAGTCACGTCGATGGGGTTTTTGTGGTAGCCGAACCGCGGAAGGACCTGCTCCAGACGATTTTCCGAATCGGCGTCGAACGAGGCCATTGGTACGTCGAGTTCTTCGGCGGCGTCGGCGAGGAGTGCGCGACTTCCTCCGGACAAGGCGATGACACTTACGCCACCGGTCGCGCCGTTGCTACCCCTGGCGGGAACGGACGGGGCGATCGCCGCCGCTTCGGTCGCCGTGATCAGGTCCGCAATCGAATGCACCTGCACGATGCCCGTTCGCTTGAGCATCTGGGTGTAGACGAACGCGGGCGCCGACAAGCGGCCCGTGTGCGTCGCGGTCGCTTGCTTGCCGAGACTCGACGTTCCCGCACACAGTGCAACGAGTCGGATGTTGCGCGCCGCTGCCCGGGCGCCGAGCTGGCGCAGCCGCACGCCGTCGGAGAGGGCTTCGATGAACAAAGCGATGACCCGGCTCGAGCCCTCGTCGATCATGTATTCCAGGTAGTCGAGGGTTGTGAGGTCCTGCTCGTTTCCGGTACTGACGAAGTACCTGCATCCGATTTCTCGGTCTTGGAGTTGGCGAACGCATGCGGCGCCGATGCTGCCGCTCTGGCTGATGACGCTCACCGGGCCGGGAAGAAGCTGCGGTCGATTCGCAGCACTACCGAACGTCAACGCAAGGTTTTCTGGCACAGACCAGATGCCTTCGCAGTTGGGCCCGACGATTCGGACGCCTGATTGCTTGGCGGCCTCGGCGAGTTCTTGGGTGAGATGGGCGGACGATCCGTCCTCGGAGAAGCCCGAACTGCAGATCACAGCGAACTTCACGCCGGCTTCGCCGCACTCCTTGACTGCATCAGGCACGAGGGGCGCCGGCAGAAGGATTAGTGCGACATCGACGGGTTTCCCGATCGCTGCGACATTCGGGTAGGCGGCGAGCCCCCCGACCCGCGGGTGTTTGGGATTGACGGCATAGATATCGCCGGTGAACGGATGTTGTAGCAGTCGTGTGAGCGCTCGTCCCGAGAGCTTCTCCGGGTCACTCGACGCGCCTATCACACAGACCGATGAGGGCGAGAACAGGTCTTCAAGCATGAGCCTACAGTATCTTAGTACGTACTATAGGACAATAGGCTCGACGAGGGTTTTCCCGCCGTTCTTTGCCGAACCCATCCCCCACTTCGACACAAAGCAAGTCCGCTCGAGACCCCGCGGTGACCAGCATGTCGTCATGCGCCCGAGCGGTCGGAACGGCGGCGGCCGGGACACGGTGCGCGGTACGACGTGCCGCTCCTGGGCACCGCCCTCCTGCGGAACAGTCGCCGGTCGTCGGCGATCACCGCCGCGTTGGCACAGGAGGCAAACTTGTTCCATCGACTCGCGACGAGCATCCACACACGGGAGCGCCTCGGCCGCCACCCAGAGGCATTCACAATCGGGCGGAACCCGTCAGAGGGAATTGCGACCCGCGCGTCCAAGTCGAATCTCGAAGTTGAAACGAGAACCGGGGTAGTACATTTCGACGAACGCTAGCGGTCCGTCCTTGTCGTACAGGGTGCGCTTGGAGTACAGAACCGGATCGCCGGTCTTGATATCGAGTTTCTCGGCGATGTCCGTCGTCGCGACGTCCGCGTGAATCGACTGATGTGCGGAAACGATGGGGGCCGATTCTCGCGCATCCAGCAGACTGAGCAGCGACCCGTGACGAAGCTCTGCTTCGGGTAGCTCGGCAAACGCATCTTCACGGACGTAGTCGATCAGCCACAGACGCGGTTCTCCATGCGCCATCCGCAGACGGCGGACGACCCCCACGGGACCCCCACCGAACAGCGATTTGACGTCCGCGGGGACCTCCGTGGTGGTCTCGGCGTGATATTCCACCGTCTCGGCCGCGTCGGACTGGTAGATGACGTCCTCGAGGTAACCGGTGAACTGAACGGCGCCGCGCGCCTGCACATCGTCGGCGACGAATGTCCCGAAGGACCGCCGCCTGACCACCAGACCTTCCGCCTCCAGCATTCCCAAGGCCTCGCGGATTGTTACGCGACTGACCTC
Source organism: Rhodococcus sp. LB1 (assembly GCF_001583455.1). Classification (NCBI taxonomy): domain Bacteria; kingdom Bacillati; phylum Actinomycetota; class Actinomycetes; order Mycobacteriales; family Nocardiaceae; genus Rhodococcus; species Rhodococcus sp. LB1. Next base: position 24,166 of record NZ_LTCZ01000171.1, read on the forward strand.
GAACTGCTCCGCGAGTTTGGCCTCGGTCCCCAGCCGTGATCCTGCCGCGTAGTAGCCCGAGGTTATGCGGGACCATAGAATCCGCCACACCGCGTAATACCTGGGAATTCGCGAGTTAGTGTTCACGTGCACCTTCCCCTGACGGGTCGCATCGTAGCTAGATCATAACAAACGGTCCAACACTATTGGATCACCGTACAGTGTCAAGAGTGATCCAAGCGCCCGCTCGGGGGTGCGTCGATGCGCTCCGGGAGCTGAAGAGAGCGGTCCGGCGGCAGTACCTCGGGATGCGTCAGTGGAAGGTGCCGCGCACCTTCGTCGCCTTCATCGGGGCAGCGAGGAGAGCGATCCGCGCCCGGGTAGCTACGCGCAACCGAAGTAGGTGAGCAGTTCTCGCGTCTATCCTCACTGGTCAGTGGTTGCCGCAACTGGGACAGGGACGGGCGCCGGTCCCGTCGTCGGCGAAGTCACACGTTTCCGTCGGGCATGAAGGTGCCGTGCGCGGTTGTCAGAATCCGGCCGGACCGGGATGTGATGGACGCTGTGACGGTGGTGATGCGGCGCCCTTGGCGATCGATGACCGCCTGCAGCACGAGGTCCGGTTCGGCGAGAAGGCTGGCGGGGCGATGGTAGACAAGCGAGAGGTCAAGCAGCTCGTAGTGACCGGGCCGAGTCGAGGACAGCACACCGCACATCACGTGGTCGATGAGGGTGATGTGGAGACCACCATGGACGATTCCGAGGTGGTTGCAGACGCTGCTCGAAGGACGGATCGTGAGCGTGATCTTGTCGGCCTCGGCACGTGCGTCTCGGACGCCGATCGCCTCGTGCAGCCAATCAGGCCGGTATGCATGGTGTTGATCTGTTCCCGTGGGGGGCGTAGTCACGCCCACGGTGGGCACGGCGACGAATCTGCCCGTACATATGGCGAAGGCGCGACCATCGTGGTCCTTCAACGTTGATCTACTCAGTCCGGATCGGGTGACGGTGCCACTCGACTCACCGTGGCCGGTCGCGATCGAGCCCGCCGAAGGCAGACCGTCGAGCCGGTCGAGCCGGAGATTTGCAGTGCGCAGACCGTAGCCGTCGGGTAGATGACTGACGAGCGCCTGTGCCGCGGAGACATCCGCCAAAGCTCCCATCCAGCCGATCGTCCCCTCCTCCCCCGCCCGCAACGTCGGTACAGGCATCGTCGCGGTGGCCCAGCCCGAACCCCTTCGGACGACGCGACAGCCCGTCAGCGCTTCCGCCGGGTGGCGGGGCCCATGGGCGCCCGGTTCTTCGCCGCCCGGAGGGGCGAAAGAGGGCGTATCGGGGGTAGATCTCAATGGAGCATTCCTTACCTCGCGCGCAGGCTCCCGGGTCACGGTGATCGAAGTTGCGCTGAATATCGGGATCAAGCAGACGAAGACCATGCAGGGCCGGCATCATTAACGCCGGGCCCCACCGATGGACAGCTCGAAGGCCTCATTGCTTTGTGGCCGAACACAATTGACGACACCTCAGTGCCAGCCATCGTCCCTGTGGTTGGTCAGTTCGAGCCTTCGGTCAGGAATTACCAATGCCGGCCATCTCAGTCCGGCAGCGGACGATTGGCCGTTTCCGAGACAAAGTAGGAGACGATCAACGACGGCACCACCGTAAGGATCAGGTAGATGCCGGGAGCGAAGGGACTACCTGTTACTTCGATGAGGAAGGTCGAAACATAGGGAGCCGTACCACCGAAGAGGGCGACGAGCACCCCGAATGTGGCTGCGGAGCCGGTAAATCTGATATTCGTACTAAACCTCTCAAGGCCTGGGGTGAGGTTGTTCGCCTGGGCGGCGGCAGTGGGCAACACGAGCAGGATCAGGCCAACGATCGCGGTACCGAGATGTCCGCTATTGAGCAATACGAAGGCCGGGTAGGTGAGCACAATGAACCCGGCGGCTGTCAGTCGGAGCAACGCACGTCTCCCGATGAGATCGGAGAGCCTGCCAAAGGTTGGGACCGCGATCATCTGGATAGATCCTGCGATCGCAATGATCGCCAGGGAGGTTGCCACGGTGAAGCTCATCTCCTTCTTCAAGAAGGTGGGCATGAAGGTCATCAGCAGGTAGAAACTCACCATCGACGGCATGTAATAAGCTGCGGCAAAACCCATTTCCTTGAAGTTGGTTCGACCCCGGAGTGCTGCCACGAGGGGCGTACGAACCACGGCCGCGTCGCGCTTGACCGACTGGAAACTGGGCGTCTCGTCGACCTTCAATCGGATGTACAAGCCGACAACACCCATGGGACCGGCCAGGAGGAACGGGATCCGCCAACCCCATGCTTGCATCGCGTCGTCGGACAACAGGGCTGCGACCGCCGCGGCCACGAAAATTCCTGACACGAACGCCGCGGTTGTGGCGACCTGCAACAAACTGACGAGGAATCCTCTACGTCGATTCGGAGCGTGCTCGGCGACGAAGATGGCAGCACCTGTAATTTCTCCGCCGGCCGAGAGTCCCTGGACCAGACGCAAGATCACAAGCAGAATCGGCGCCGCCACTCCGATCGCGTGGTAGTCCGGTATCAAACCGATGAGGACGGTCGCAATCGAGATGAGGAGGATGATCGCCGACAACGTGCGCTTACGCCCGATGCGGTCCCCGACAGGCCCCCAAACGAACCCTCCGAGCGGTCGTGCCACGAAGGCCAGTGCGAACACCGCAAAGGCGCTCAGCAGTGCGACGACCGGATCCGCGTTGGGAAAGAACGCCTTCGCGATGATCGGTGCCATCGATCCGTAGATCGCGAAGTCGTAGTACTCAATGAAAGTGCCGGCCGTGGCCGAACCGATCACCCGCCGCAGCGAGCTTCCATCTTGCTTGGAAGCGTCTGGCGCGGGCGGTGATTGAACGCTGATTTCCGAGGTAGTGTCCACAGCAATCCTTATTTCGTTCGTGCCGACGAGCGGCGGGAATGACTCTCTAGACACCGAGGCTGTCGGGCCCGGAAATACCTTGGGGAAGGCATGGGGATATGGAAAACGTGCGCGCGATCTGTCCATATGGTGCAGATCACTGTATCTTAGTACGCACTATAGAACAATAGGTTGAAGGCTGTTCAACTCGCGGACGACGACGACAACTTCCGCTTCCGCACCGTCTCCCATGGGACGGAACGTCGGTACGGTTGTTGTTCTGAACGGAATCGACATCGACGTCGGACACCACCTCTACCCTGCTGCAACCCGGTGAAGTTGCGGGCGATCCCCACATAACATGCGTCTGGGAAGCAACCGGAGCAATACGACCTGCTGCGCCGCAACCTCGCCAGCCCCCTCGCGGATATCCGCGGCGCCGCCGACCGCACCATGCGATCGCCGCCGTTCGTAGCGGACTGGCGAACGACGAAGACACCCCGCCCATCGAAGGAGGGATCCAGGCCGAAGCCGCCGGATCACCCCTCATCCTGTGGTGCTACGCACCACGGCGTTACGGCGCTTCAACGCTGGTACGTCAAGTTAGCCTTCCCACGGCGGACGACCTCGTCCTTCGACCCAGACCCTAACCTGACGGCACCGCCACACCGTCGAACGCGGATTCAACCGGCTCAAGCACTGGCGCGGTGTCGCGAACCCGATACGACAAGTAGGCCACCCCCTACCTCGGGGTGTGCTCCTCGTCTCCACAATCAGACCCACCGACTACGCAAATCGGCAGACAGAACTAATCGCGTACTGATGAATTCCCGCTGGGTTTCGTTGGTACCAGCCGTAGATGGGCGGAGCCCGGTGATTGACGGCGGATCTGTTTCATTTTGTATCCGCGGGTGTACGACACAATCCCGAGGCCCAGTTGGGATTGACGTAATAGATGACCGGAATGACCAGAATTATCTTGGAACTTGGGAACGTTCCGGTCAGGGCCGCAGCAGCTCGGCCCAGTACGCGCGCGGGCACGAGCAGGGCGTCGCGGTACGCGAGCAGCCCGGCCGCGTCCTGCCGACCGGTCCAACCTTCGCACAGCTCGGACGGCAGCCAGGGATCCTGCGAGACCATGTCCTGCAGAACCCCATCGACCTGCAACAGCAACCGGACCGCATCGGGGCCGGACTCTGGCTCGGGGGCGGCGGCAAACCGATCCATCGCCGCCCGGTAGTCCCTGCTCACGGAGTCGAGGTCCCAGGCGCGGGCGACGAGCTCCGCGTCAGACAACCCGATCCCGCTCGCTTTACCGACGAACGAGACGGCTGCCTTATCGAGTTCGAACCGCAAGAGGGCGGCGGCGATCCGACCGCGCCTGTCGAGGTGGGCCGCAATCCACATCCCGGGCACCGGCGTCCCGCACCCGGCCCAGCTCAACGCCCGATACACCTTCTGCCGGATCACCCTGCGCTCATGGGGAACCGAAACGACCAGGACGAGCCAGTACCCGCTCCACGGTCCCGGTTCCTCCCGAGCTGCCGGGCCCGCGCGTTACCGTCGACCACGAGGTCCTTTCCTGCCGCAGTGAGCGACCATCAGGTGCTTCGCCCGTCCTTCTCGCCGGTGAGCATCCCCGTCCGCGCGCACCGGGACACCGCCTGTCGCGGCGCGTAAGTACCGACACCGGCCTCCGCGAGGACCGTTAGAAGCGCCGTGGTCGGTACCGGCTCGTCCGTCGGATACGCGAGGTCACCGAGGACGCGGATCGCGCGCTACCATGCTGCGTCCCTGCCGTTTCGGCAGCCGCAGCCGCTGAGGGGCGATCGGCCAGCATCCGCACATTCTGGCAGAGTCGAGGCGACACCTGCGCCATCTGCCCCCGGTAACCCTCGAACGTTCGATCGGCGCCATCGAACAGAGCTTGGCGTCGATGCCGCCGGAACTGGGTCACATTGCGCAGCTGCCTCCTTGCAACTCCGCCGCGGCACCCGACTCAAGCCACGCCGAAATCGATTCCGTATCAATGTCCCAATCGATGAGAGCCGATACGGTGTGCTCACCCGGAATCGGCGGACGCCGGTCTACTTCAGCCTTGGAACGACTGAAACGCGGAGCTGGGGCCGGTTGAACAAGCCCATCTATCTCGACAAATGATCCGCGTGCTGCGTTATGAGGGTGAGCCGGCGCTTCGGATATGTCCAGCACAGGTGTCACACACGAGCTCAGACCTTCCGCGGCAGTCATCCACTCGTCTCGGGTACGCGCCCGAATCGCTTCAGCAAAGATGCGCTTCATCCGCGGCCATTCGGTCTGGTCGTGCTGATCAGGTAAGTCGTCTGGAAGATTGAGCAACTTCACCAGGTCCGTGTAGAAGCGCGGTTCCAATCCGCCGATTGCAAGCCACTTCGCGTCAGCTGTCTCGTATACGTCGTAGAAAGGTGCCCCGCTGTCGACGAGGTTCGTGCCCCGCTCGCTGTGCCACACGCCTGTCTGCCCGAACCCCACGAATGCAGTAGCGAGCAGAGCCGCTCCTTCCACCATGGAGGCGTCAATTACCTGGCCGATTCCGGACCGCTCCCGTTCTAGGAGCGCGGCGAGTATCCCCAGCGCCAAGACCATTCCGCCTCCACCGAAATCGCCGACGAGGCTGAGGGGCGGCGTCGGCGACTGGTCTCTCCGCCCGATCATCGAGAGCACACCGCTCAGCGCGACATAATTGATGTCGTGACCAGCCGTCTGAGCCAACGGTCCGTCCTGGCCGAAACCTGTCACTCGGCCGTACACGAGACGTGCATTTCGGGTAGCGCACTCGACAGGACCGAGACCAAGACGCTCCATCACTCCCGGGCGGAATCCCTCCAACAGTACGTCGGCCTTCTCGACCAACGACATTATGATCGCCACCCCATCCGTCGTTTTCAGATCTACTGCAATGGATCGCCGACCGCGGTGAAGTAATTCCGCGCGGAAGTCGTCATTCGGACCGATCAACTCCGCGGCACCGATTCGGTCCACGCGGATTACATCTGCCCCCAGGTCGGCGAGGAGCATCGCGCAGAAGGGCCCTGGGCCGATGGACCCGATCTCGACGACCTTCACCCCCGCGAGCGGCCCTGTAAACGATCGTTCTTGACGTCTCTGCGTCATGCGTAACCTCCGATGGATTCCCGGGCGGACCGATGGTCTGTCTAGCGCTCGCCATGCCCGCCGGTTCGTTGCTCTCGCGCGGGCAAAGGGTATTGACAGGCCACCCGCGATGCTTAATATTAGACCAAAATCACGTTTTGAACATCATTCATGTCCTATATTTGGTTCGTTACACCCTCACCTCTCAGGACGAAGGACGCGATCGGCGCCATGACCCACACCCGCTTCCCGCTCTCAGTCGAGAATCGCTATGGTCCCGAGGCCCCGACGCAGTTCCGCGCCGCGTGGTATTGGGCCGACGGCGCGCTGTGCGAGTGGCTCGATCGATGGGCACGTGAGAATCCCGACCACCGCGCGGTGACCGACGGCGTCCAATCTGCTACCGCGGTCCCGGCGCAGTCCTCGGCTACTGGAACGACCCGAACAAGACCCGGGCTGCGATCGACGACGAGGGCTGGCACCACTGCGGAGACCTCGGCAGGCTCGACTCCGACGGTTGCCTCCGTGTCACCGGACGCCTCAAGGACATCATCATCCGGGGCGGGCAGAACCTCAGTGCCCGCGAGATCGAGGAGCACCTGATCATGCACCCCGACGTCCGTGACGCCGCGGTCGTCGCGTATCCCGACGCGCGTCTCGGCGAGAAAGTGTGCGCTTACCTCGTCACGGAGCCGGGGGCATCGCTCACGGTCGAGACGATCAAGGACTACCTCGTTAGGCAGCGGGACATCGCGATCCAGAAGGCCCCGGAGCGGGTGGTCGTCGTCGACAAGTTCCCTACGACCGCCAGCGGAAAGATCCAGAAGTTCCTCCTGAGGCAGCAGGCTGCGTTGGTCTCCGGATGATCCGCCGCCGCGCTATGCGCACCTCATCACCGAAGACGAGCACAATTTAAGGACAAAGAATGGAATTCGCACTCTCAGAGGACCAGCAAGCACTGGCAAACGCTGCTCGGGAGTTCTCCCGCGTGGAGTTGGCACCGCACTACCGACGCCGGGAACAGGAGGGCCTCCTCGACCGGGACGTCCTGCGCCGCATGGGCGAACTCGGGTTCTTCGGCATCGAACTGCCCGAGGCGTATGGCGGACTGGGCCAAGATGCCGTGACGGCGGGACTCGTCCTCGAGGCCCTGTGCGGCGACGACATGAACTTCGGCTACGTATCCGTCACCGTGTCCCTGCTCGGCCAAATCCTGCAGAACTACGGCAAGCCGGAGGTGGTACGCCCCTGGATCGAGGGCATGCTGGCGGGCCTTGTCCTGCCGGCCATCGCGCTCACCGAGCCGCGGGGCGGGTCGGACGCCGCGCACCTCGTGTTCAGCGCCCGCCGGGACGGCGACCACTACGTCCTCAACGGGGAGAAGACGTCGATCAGTCTCGCGACGCAGGCCGACTTCTGTGTCCTGTTCGCGCGCACCGGCTCTGCCGAATCCGGCGCACGGGGCGTCAGCGCGTTCCTGGTTCCCCTCGACGACCCGAACATCAAGAAGACGGGATTCGAGGACCACGGCACAATCAGCGTCGGACGAGGATCACTGTTCTTCGACGATGTCAGGATCCCCGCAGACCACCTCCTAGGGGAACAGGACCAGGGCTTCATCCAGGTCATGCAGGGATTCGACTACAGCCGCGCACTGCTCGGCATCCTGTGTCTGGCCGTCGCCCGGCGCTCGCTCGACGAGGCATGGGAACACACCCGAACGCGGGAGGCCTTCGGCAAACCGCTCGCCGCATACCAGGGCGTATCCTTCCCGCTCGCGGAGGCCGAGACGCACATCCTCGGAGCTCGGCTGGTGTGCCTATACACGCTGTGGCTCAAGGACCAGGATAGATCGCACACCGCTGAGGCCGCGATGTGCAAATGGTGGGGCCCCAAGCTCGCCTACGACATCGTCAACACGTGTCTGCTGACCCACGGTCACGGTGGGTACTCCAAGGAACTCCCGCTCGAGCAGCGGATGCGTGACCTCCTGGGTCTCCAGATCGGAGACGGCACCGCCCAGATCATGAAACTCGTCATCGCCCGCTCACACGCCGGCCGTGACGTCGTCGCCTAACTTCCCTGACCACTCTCGCGAAGGATCCCCCAATGACCACCACCGAATCCCGCCTCTCCACCGAGTCCTGCTCCGTCGAGATCATCGACGGCATCGGCCATGTCACACTGAACCAACCCGACCGCGGCAATCCGTTCGACCTCCGCTTCAACACCGAAATCAGCCTTGTCGCCACCGAGATGGACGAAAACCCCGACGTCCGGTGCGTCCTGCTCGACGCGGCCGGCAAGTACTTCAGCGTCGGCGCCGATCTCAAGACGATGACCCGGGACCGGGATGAACTGCCCCGCTTCATCAAGAACGCCACGGCGGGCTTGCACATGGCCCTGTCCCGCTTCGCTCGGATGGATGCGCCGTTGGTCGTCGCGGTCCACGCCCTCGCGGTCGGCGGATCGGTGGCATTGTCGGCAGCCTCCGACTTCTGCATCGCCGCGCGATCGGCTAAGTTCTACGCCGCCTACACCGGCATCGGACTCGTCCCGGACGGCGGCGGTACCACGTTCGTCCCGCAGCGAGTCGGACTGCGCCGCGCCACGGAGTTTTTCATGAGAAACGAAACCTGGACCGCCAACCAGGCCTGTCAATACGGCCTGATCAATTACGTCGTCGACGACGACAAGCTGACGGACGAGGCTTGGACGCTGGCCCGCGAACTGGCGGCCGGCCCGACCCTCGCCTTCGGGGAGATCAAGAACCTCTTCCGGTCCGCATGGGAACAGCCGATCGAGGCGCAGATGGAGCGGGAGGCCCGCGCGATGTCCCGCGTGACGAAATCCGAGGACGGGTGGAACGCCGTTCAGTCGGTCCTGGCCAAGCACAAGCCCACCTTCCGCGGGCGCTGACCATCCGTACCCGGCACTGTCCGGCGTCGTCGTCGAAAGGTAACACAGCATGCGAGTCCTTGACCTGTTGACTCATGCGGCGCAGGGCAATCCGTCCGGTCCCGCGACGATCTTCCGGGATCGATCACGTACCTGGAACGAGGTCCACGATCGGGTGGGACGGTTGGCGGGTGCGCTCCGGGCATTGGGAGTGAATGCAGGTGATCGAGTCGCCGTCCTCGGACTGAACTCCGATCGGTTCCTCGAGATCCATTTCGCGGTTCCTTGGGCGGGCGCGGTTCTGGCACCACTGAACATTCGCTGGGCTGCTCCGGAAAACCTGTTCGCACTGAACGATTTCCGGGCCAAAGTTCTACTGGTAGACGACGAGTTCCTGGACCAGGCAACCGAACTGCACCGCAACTGCCCTGACCTGACGACCCTGATCTACATCGGGGAACAGGTTGCGGCGCCCGTGGGTACGCTCCACTACGAGGAGTTGATCACGGCGCAGGAGTTCGTCGAGCCCTTCGACGGTGATCCCGACGATCCGTATATCGTCTTCTACACCTCGGGGACCACGGGTCAGTCCAAGGGTGTGGTCCTGACCCACCGCAATGCTGTCACCACGGCCCGGGCCTTCTGCGAGACGATGCCGCTGGACCGGCGCTCCGTCCACCTCCACGTGATGGGCATGTTCCACGTCGGAGGTTCACAGCCGATCTGGTACATCACCATGGTCGGCGGCACCCACGTCGTGCACGCGAAGTACGTGCCAGCCGACGTAGTGGAGGCCGTCGAACGCCATCGGATCACGAACATGGTGCTGGTGCCGACGATGATCAGCGCGCTGTTGGACGAGCCGGGGGTGGACGACCGAGACCTGATCTCGGTGCGCACCTGCGTGTACGGAGGCTCACCGATGCCTCGACAGATTCTCGACCGGGCCCTGAAAATGTTGCCGAGCTGGGGATTTCACCAAATTTACGGCATGACGGAATCGAGCGGTTACGGGGTCGCGCTGCGGTGGGAGGACCACCTGATCGCGCTGTCCGACTACCCGGACCGCCTCCGGGCCGCGGGCAGGTCTATCCCGGGGACCCGTGTCGCGGTACTGGACCCCGACGACAAAGAGGTCGCGCCCGGCACCGTCGGACAGATAGCGCTCTGCGGAGACAACATCATGGCGGGATACTTCGGCAACCCTGCGGCGACCGCCGAGACCCTGGCGAACGGATGGCTGCATACCGGCGACGCCGGCTTCATGGACACCGAAGGGTTCGTCTACGTGTCGGACCGGGTCAAGGACGTGATCATCACCGGTGGTGAGAACGTGTTCTCGGTAGATGTCGAAAGGGCCCTCTACGCCCATCCCGCGGTGCGGGAGTGCGCTGTCATCGGCATCCCTGATCCCAAGTGGGTCGAGGCGGTCCACGCGGTCATTGTTCTCCGGGCCGGTGAATACACCTCGGAAGAGGAGATGATCGCGCACTGCCGCAACCTGATCGGTGGTTACAAGTGTCCGCGCAGCATTGAGTTTGTCGAGGGACCTCTGCCGACGACCCCGTCGGGCAAGATCCGCAAGAACGTGCTGCGTGAACCGTGGTGGAAAAAATTACAAGGGATGATCTGAGACCATCGTCGGCCGCATACGGGCCCCGGCTCATGTCGGTAACCGACATATCCTCGGCAGCCCTGGACATCCGGCCCATCTTGCGGATCCGGCGTCGCTGCGAGCGATCTTCTCGATGGCTTCCCGATGCACCACGGCTAATACGTAGTCGGGGCCCAACCCGCGGAAGGAGAACCGAATCTGGGGGAACCCGCCGAGGCGTATCGGCTGCGTGGCGCAGACATCCCGGTGCATGACGGAAGAAGAAGAATTGACGACGGACATCCACGCGTCCATGGTCGTCGATGTGTAGTCCTACCACCTCTCCGGCCCTGGTAGCCGGACCATCGAACCCTGAGGAAGTCACCGATATGACCACAAGTAGTGGTGCACAGGCGACGGCGATCGCCGAGGCAGAATTCACGAACGCCCGAAAGGCCATAGTCGCTGCAAGTTTCGGCACGTATGTCGAGTACTACGACTTCGTGGTGTACGGGTACGTAGCCGCTTACATTGCGGCAGCATACTTTCCCTCCGAAGATCCTTTCGTCGGGTTGTTGCTCACCTTCGGTGCGTTCGCAGCGAGCTATGTGGCACGGCCGTTGGGCGCGGTGATCTTCGCCCCCTTGGGCGACAAGTACGGTCGGAAACGCATTCTGGCCGTCGTAATCCTTCTGATGACGATGGCGACGGCAGCCATTGGTCTGCTACCAACCTACGCGCAGATCGGTATGACGGCGCCGGTGCTCCTGACGCTCCTCCGGGTGCTGCAGGGTATCTCGGCTGGCGGTGAGTATGGCGGTGCGATCTCGCTCATCGGCGAGTTCGCACCGCCTCGCAAGCGTGGCTTCTACATCGGATTCATCGCACTGACCACCGGATTGGCGTTGTTGTCGGGATCCGCGTTCGCGCTGATGCTGACGAGGGCACTATCCGAGTCGTCGATGCAGTCCTGGGGTTGGCGGATCCCGCTGCTCCTGTCGCTCCCCCTGGGTTTGATCGGTCTCCACATCCGGTTCAAGCTCGAGGAGACTCCTCATTTCACGGCGCTGGCGAGGAAGGAGATGGTGGACGCCTCTCCGCTCGTCACCACCCTCAAGCGTGATCGCCGGACGGTTCTCGTAGCAGTGGGGATCGCCGCGGCGAATGCCTGCCTGCTAAGCGTGTACTTCGTCTACATGCCCTCGGCGTTGAAGCAGTTCTCGCACTTCGCTCCCGCCAATGCACAGCTCGTGATCTTCGCCGGACTGGTCGCATACTGCATTAGCGTTCTCCCGTTCGCAAAGCTGGCCGATCGTGTCGGCAGGCGGCCGGTCCTACTCGCTTCTTCGATCGCGCTGGCTGTGCTCGTCTACCCATCGTTCGTGTTGTTGTCCCGGGGCGTGTTGCTCGCGGCGGTGATCGCGATGGTCGTTATAGCTCCGGCCATTGCGGCAAACGTCGCAGCGACTCTTCCAATGCTGACCGAGATGTTCAGCACGGCTAACCGGTACACCGGGCTTTCGTTGGGTTGGCAAGTCGCAACGACGATCTTCTCGGGGCCGACTCCGCTCGTTCTGGCTGCCTTGGCAGGTACTGGTGGGGCCACCCAACCGGCGCTGTACGTCATCGCGGTACTGATCGTCTCCATCGTCGCCGGGTTCGCCACCAAGGAGACATTCAACCGGCCACTACGGTAAGCCGGGACCACCCTTCCGGATACTCAAGCAACAGGAGTTGTGTGTTGCGTGCGATTCGGTGGCGAACCTCTTCGTCCCGCCCATGGTTCCGGCGGGGATCTGGCGCACTTACCCTGAAGATGCTGCACGTATCTTCGGTGTGTGCTGACTGCGGTGGGTGAGGATCATAGGCGTGCGATTTCGAGAGTGTGAGGTTGCTGCCGGCCCCATTGGTCGGTGTCGTCGCATGGGACCGTCGACACCGACGGAGAACCCGCACTGCGATCCTTCGCTGCAGGTCTGCGCAGGGGACCCCGCCGCCGCAGTCACCACAGTTCCGAACCCGTCGAAGGCCACATCAACCGGCATCAATTGCTCAAACGCCAGATCAGCGGACGCGCCTCGACCTGCGCTGTAAACGCGTGATTGAAGCCGTATAGCCACGCTCCACAACAGAATCACGGAGAGAACATCAGATCCAACTTCACTAAGCCTCCTCCCGGGCCGCGCGTCTTCACCGCCGGGACGACTGGACTGTCCAAGTGTGCTGATCACACGAACGTGCCAGCCACGGATTTCCGCGCCCGCATCGACGTCGTCTTCGCCATCGCTTCCTCCTTCCTACCCCGCCAAATGGCGACACCAGAGTATTGACAGATCCTCCGCAGGATCTATTATTAGACCAAAATCACGTTGCGAACACCTTCACTGTCTGATATCCACTCGGAGCAACATGCCGATCTCTGATGACAAGGACGCGGCTGCCCATGACCCGACACCCTCACTCGTTGCACCACAATGGCCCATTCCGTTAGGAGCAGTTGTAGCGGGCACCGATGAAACGCTGCGCAAATAGCCAGACCGATGGGTTCAGAAGCGTTAACCCTTCCGTCAAGTAGGGGAAGAACCACCCACAGCCGGAAACGTACGAACCCATCCGTGCGCCGGGAAGTTTCACTGTCGGTCGGGCTGGTGCTGTCGGTGGAGTACCCACAGCGAGCATTTCGGCTTCCGCCGCTAGTCCGCACTGGCGTATGCATCCGCTAGGAGATGTTCCCTGGAGAGCCTAATCACGATCACCAATATCTCGTCGTGCGGCAGCCGTGTCGCCGTGTCGCCCACTGCTTGACCGTCCGTAACGAGGAGGCTCTGAAATGACAGCGGAATCCATGGACGCGAGGCCGATCGACCCAGTCTCGCGGGACGCCGATTTAGAACTGCGCCTCCGGGCCAGGAGGGCCGCCATCGCCGGCGGTGTTGGAACGCTGATCGAGTACTACGACTTCAGCCTCTACGGATACCTGGCTATTGTGATGGCGCCGTTGTTCTTTCATTCGGACAGTGCGGCGACCTCGTTGCTGTCCGCGCTTGCCGTCTTCGGGACCGCCTATCTCATGCGACCACTCGGCGGACTCGCTTTTGGCTACATCGGCGACAGGTTCGGTCGGCGCCGCGCGCTGCTCGGAACCTTGATGTGCATGGGTGTCGGCAGCGTCGCGATGGGGCTGCTGCCGACGTACGAGCAGGCAGGGGTTTGGGCGGTGATCCTTCTCGTCATCATCCGCCTACTCCAGGGCTTCTCCGCGGGTGGTGAGGTCGGCGGATCAGCGACCTTCATCTCGGAGTCGGCGCCGAAGCACCTCAAGGCCACCTACGCTGCCTTCACACCTCTGGGCTCGACGTTTGGTTTCGGTCTCGCCGCGGCGGCCGCAGGTGCGGTGTCTCTGATCACCACGGATGCGCAGATGAACTCGTGGGGATGGCGGCTCCCGTTCCTGCTGGCCCTGCCTCTGATGGTGGTGTGCCTGTGGGCGCGGCGGCGAGTGGACGAGACCTACCTCCCCGATGAAACGGAGGTGCGCGAGAGGCCGTTGCTGACACTGTTCCGCACGCACAGCCGGGCCGTGGCTCAGGCCGTCGGGTTATCGCTGGCGATTAACGGAACTGCTTACATCTGCCTGACCTATATGAGTATCCACCTGACCAAGACGCTTGGTTACGACCGCACCGCCGTGTACTGGATCTCCTTCGGCGTACTGGTTATCAGTGCCCTCGGGATGCTCGTCGGTGGACGCCTCGCGGACCGTTTCGGGCGAGTACGAATCACCGCTGTCAGTCTTGTATTTATCTCAGTCGTCTCGTATCCCGCAATGGCAGGTATGGATCTGAACCTACGGACTGCCGCCATCCTCTATCTGTTGATGATGCTCAGCACCGTGGGTATCCAAGTGGGTGTGTTGACGTTGATGCCGTTGCTGTTCGATCAGAATGTTCGCTTCACCGGCGTGGCCACGTCTTACAACATCGGCGTGATAATCGCCGGAGGGAGCGCGCCGCTGATCGCGGTATCGCTGGTGGAGTGGACCGGCGATAATCGGGCGCCGGCCTACTTCGTGATGGCCGTAGCAGCGATCGGCTTACTGTCCCTTCTCTCCATCACCAGAAAATCCGCTGTCAGCGCCAGACATTCGGCGACCTGAGGAACGTACAAGTGGGCCGACAACGGACAGGAGCTTCAGCTATGCCGCTAGAGCGCTTGATAAGCGTTCCATCACACTCTCCTCGCGGACAGAGAGGTAAATGATATGTCATTGACAACGGCTGGCGACGATCACGGGATCATCGAGGCCCGATATGGCTCCGAAGCAGCGATGCGCTTCCGAAATCAGGGATTGTGGGTCGATGACTCGTTGAGCTCGTGGGTTGATCACTGGGCCCGCGACCGGCCGGGCTCACGGGCTGTCTCCGACGGTGTCCGTGAGTTGACTTTCGCTCAGCTGAGCGACCAATCTGCACGGCTGGCCATCCGACTGCTCGAACTCGGTATCCGCATCGGCGACCGAGTCGCCATACAGCTGCCCAACTGGGTGGAGTTTGTCGTGTCTTACGCAGCGATCAACCGTGTCGGCGCAATTCTCGTTCCAATAATGCCGGTCTATCGCCACACCGAAGTGTTACATATCCTGCAATCAGCAAAACCGAAGGTGGTGTTTACCACAGGAAACTTCCGCGAGTTCAATCATGCGGCAATGTTCCGCGAACTGCGTCGCGAAGCATCCAGCGTGTCCCGGTTGATAGTCGCACGGTCGGAAGTTGTCGACTCGTCCTTCGAAGAAAGGATCGACGACACGGTCGCAGAGGGACAATCCGCAACAGCTTTGGCAGCACGATTGGGGCCATATCCGAATGCCGACCAAGGCCACGCGATCATCTACAGTTCGGGCACCGAATCAACAGCCAAAGGGTGCTTACATACCTGGAACACGGCCGCGTTCACTGCGCGATTCCTCGCTCGTGACGTCTTCCGGCTCACCACCGCTGACACGATGTTCATGCCCTCGCCCCTCACGCACACAACGGGCATCGAGATTGGAATCTTGGCTCCCCTTATTGCAGGTGCCCAGATCCACCTTCTCGACGCCTGGGATCCTGAAATGGGACTTGCCAGAATCGAGCAGTTCGAGTGCACTGCCACCGCGACAGCGACACCTTTCGTGCGAATGGTCCTCGACGCAGCCACTTCCCGTCGGCATGACCTGTCGAAGATGCGGGTCTGGCTGTGCGCCGGTGCCCCGATTCCAACCACTCTTGCGCTGGAGTTTAAGGAGGTCTTCACTCGGGGCACACTGCTGCCGTTGTACGGGTGTACCGAGGTCGGTGTGACGACGGTGTGCCACCCAGACGATGACCTCGAGACCATCTCAACCACGGATGGAACGGTTTTGGCGCCGGGCGTCGAAATCAAACTCATCGATCACCTCGGTGAGCGCGTCCTCCCGGGCCAAGAGGGAGAAATCTGCTACCGAGGGCCAGGAGCGATGTTGAGTTACTGGCGTGATCCCGACAAGACCCGATCCGCGATAGACGACGAAGGCTGGCACCACTGCGGGGATCTCGGACGGGTGGACTCAGACGGC
This sequence comes from Rhodococcus sp. LB1, assembly GCF_001583455.1. Lineage (NCBI taxonomy): Bacteria > Bacillati > Actinomycetota > Actinomycetes > Mycobacteriales > Nocardiaceae > Rhodococcus > Rhodococcus sp. LB1. The sequence goes on from NZ_LTCZ01000171.1 coordinate 40,270, forward strand.
TACCTGCGAGTCACCGGTCGACTAAAGGACATAATCATTCGGGGAGGCCAGAACCTCAGTGCCCGAGAGATCGAAGAGCACCTTCTCACGCATCCCGCAGTCAAGGACGCCGCGGTAGTCCCCTACCCCGACGAGCGCCTCGGGGAGAAAGTGTGCGCGTTCATAACCGTTCAGGTTGGGACACAGCTGTCCGTCTCGGACGTACGTTCGTTCCTATTGAATGATCGAAAGGTCGCCATACAAAAGGTCCCGGAGAGGGTACTTACGCTCGACGAATTACCTCGAACTGCCAGCGGCAAGGTCCAAAAATTCATGCTGCGCAAACAAGCTTCTTTCGTTGCCCAACAAGGATTGGCCAAGCATTAGCGGGACTTGCCCATTCGTCGTTGATCGGTGACGTCTACCAGAAGTAATCGCTGACGAAACCGAACGATAGAAGGGAAGAACGATAAGATGATGCCCGACATCATGCAGAAGCACTACCGGCATGAGGTAGTACCCACCAAAGACGCGGCCACGGTCATGCTGGTACGCGACCGCAACCCGGGTGTTGAAGTGTTCTTGCAGCGACGGGTGAAAGACATGCCCTTCGCCGGAGGAGCAACAGTGTTTCCGGGCGGCGGAGTCGACTCTACCGACGCAGATGCCCAGGTCACCTGGGCCGGCCCGTCAGACACATGGTGGGCAGATCGGCTCCGAACGGAGCCGACGACGGCCAGAGCGCTCGTGTTGGCGGCCGTCCGCGAGACCTTCGAGGAATGCGGTGTCCTGCTCGCCGGCTCGACTCCGGACACCGTTGTCGACGACACTTCTCGATTCGCACACATTCGAAAGGCGCTCGAAAGTAGGCAAATGACCTTCGGGGACTTCCTCGAACGTGAGGACCTCGTCGTCCGAACGGATCTCCTGCGACCCTGGTCACACTGGATCACCCCGATCGGAGAGCAGCGCCGGTACGACACCCGATTCTTCATCGCGGTGGCACCGGAAGGACAAGTTGCAGACGGAGCCACCACCGAGGCAGCGGCGGTGGTCTGGCAGACGCCGGCCGATGCCATCAATCAATGGCGCACAGGTGGAAGCATGCTGATGCCGCCGACCTGGAGTCAGCTCACCACACTAAGCGAGTATCGTTCGGTCGCCGAGATTCTCGAAGTCACGCCAGAACTTCCGGCGATCCTGCCTCAGATCATCATGGACGGCGCACGGATGCGTGTCGGGTTTCCTGGACAGGAAGGCTACTACAGAAGCGGCGGGCCGCTACCGTGGTAGACGACCCCACGCCCGATCGTCTTAACAAAGTGCGCCAGATCCAATTTCGGCGGGCACCGTTGGGGACGTGAGGTCTTAACTTATCCGGTCGAGGAGAAGATCTGCGCTCTATGAGGCTCACGACCCGCCCTCGAATTCGAGCTTAGCGTCGGAGCACTTCGTCCCAATACGCACGCGCAGGCACGAGCAACACGTCGCGAAACGACAGCAGTCGTGTTGCGTCTTGTCGCCCAGTCCAACCGGGACACAGCTCAGAGGGAAGACAGGGATCCTGGGAAACGAGCCTCTGCAGGACCTCGTCGACGTGTAAGAGCAAGCGGAGGGCGTGAGGCCCGGACGTCGGCTCGAGTGCGGCATCGAACTGGCTGACCGCCGCACTGTAGCTCCTACTTACCGCGTCCAGATCCCAAGCTTGGCTCACAAGCTGTGTCTCAGATAGTCCGATCCCGCTCGCCTCGCCGATGAACGACACCGCTGTCTGATCGAGCCCAAACCGTTCAAGCGCGACAGAGATTCGCTCGCGTCTGTCTGGATGAGCTGAAATCCATATTCCTGGCACCGGGCTACCACAACCCTCCCAGCTCAAAGTCCTGTACAGCTTCTGCCGGATCACCCTGCGTTCATGAGGCACCGAAACGGCCAACGTGAGCCAGCGACCGTCCCACGGTCCCGGTTGCGCACCGAGCTGCCGGGCTCGGGCGTTGCCGTCAACGACGAGGTCCTGACCCGCATCAGTCAACAACCACCGGGTGCTCCGTCCGTCCTTCTCTCCCGTAATCGCGCCCATCCGCGCGCACCGTGAGATAGCTTGACGAGCTGCGTGCGTACCGAAGCCCGCATCTGAAAGAACCGTCAGCAACGCCATAGTCGGCACTGGCGTACTGGTCGGATGTACGAGGTCACCGAGGATGCGCAGCAGGACGATCCGCGCACTTCCCTGCTGCATCTCTACCGTTTCGGGGACTGCAGACACAGATGGATCAGAAGCGCACACCCCGCAGATTATGGCAGAAGACGCCCCTGCCCGACGATTGGTACGCCGACCGACGGATCCTCCATCGCCACATTCACCGGCCTGGGCACGCATCCAGTTGTCCCGAGTGACACGAAATCTCGAAAATGACACGCGAGCGACATGAAATCTGGAAAGTGACACCGCTTCTTTTCATGGTTGAAATCTGTCTCACCGGCCACGTCAGCCGCGCCCTATACTCGGGCCACACAGACCAGTCCGAATGGGACGCCCGCGTCGCCGCCTGCGACGGACTCGCCACCTTCCTCGTCGACAAGACTCGCGAATGCACCCAACTGTCCCATCGACTCGACCCCGTGCGACCGCAATCGCCGGGTTGCACCACGGCAATACACTGACACGCCAAGAACTCGACCACCGCGGTCAACTCGTCGCCCTCGGTACTCACCGCGGCCACGCCTGACGGCGAGTCCACCCAGTCGGGTAGACGACGTCTCACGAGCCAGTCGGTGCAGGCGATCCGACCGCCGGCGCGATCCCATCGCTGACCAGCCTCGGCGCCAGAACACGGCTTCGCGGAACCTACAATCACGAGGACCTACGACACGGATTTCTGCCGGCTTCATGTCACTCATGGTTTGTGCGCACTCGGCAGCGATAATTTCAGTTACCTCAACGTCGCCGCGAAACCCCACGTCACAACCTTTTTGCTATGCAGAGTGTCGGTTTGCGGCGGGAGCCTCGGTCACGATGCTGGCGGACAACATTGAATAGCGTCGGGGCACTCTGGCGGTGGATCGGTCTCTGTTGGCGGCGAAACCGTGAGGCAGAACCAGCCCGCCGCAACTTCGGAACAAAAAGACGGAACAAAGGTGAATTGCAGCGGGTCGCCCGGCAAGCAACTTGTAGTGCAGTCGGAGTGGCCATCGCCGAAACGCCTCGAAGCATGGGATCGGACTCCGGCGTGGTGCACACATTCGGCAACCGCTGGCCACCGATCTCAGCATCCACCCTGAGATCTTCATGGTCGAGGACCGCACAAGTGATAGCGGGGCTGGTGGAGTCCGCGTCGAGAATCGGATGCGTTCCGCCGCTTATCGCGATCCCCACACCGTGTGGTCCCGTGCCAGCATGCAGGACGTCGACCATGCGCTGAGAATGATGCTGTCGGCCGTGATTGCGATCACAGCGCCCACCAAGGTAGGCCACGACGCTCGCGACAGCACACGACACCGAGGACCATGGCGCAGACCGCGGTGATCACTGCGCGCCCCCTCGCACGGCCGCGGCCTTGGCCTTGGCCGGCTCACGGGTGACCGCGATCAGGGCGCAGGTCGCCGCGCTCGCGACCACGAGGATCAGCAGCAGGGGCAACGAGAACGTGGTTGCGGTCACCGCCCCGACTGTCGTGGCCATGAAGGCGAGCACGGCGAGCACCCAGAGGACGCGGGCCGCCGCGGTGTGATGTGTGAGCTGGGCGGCCGAGCCGCCGACGACCAACAGGGCGCCGATCCAGAGGGTCCAGGTGGTCATGGGGTGGTGCGGGGTCCTTCCGGTGTTCGGCGGGCGTGACGTGTCGACTGACAGGGTGTCATGCCGTCGGTGGTCGAGCAGTCCGGGCGGCCTCGCGGGTCGATGATCGCGCCGCACCCTCGGCGCCGCGAACCGGGAAGGTCGCCGGAGCTGGGCAGATGGGCGCACAATCGGCTCTATGCGGCTGATCGCGCCGATGCTGGCCACACCGGGTGACCCACCGGAAAACACCGGCGACTGGGCGGCGGAAATGAAATACGACGGCTTCCGCCTACTGGCTGCGGTCGGCGACGGCGAACCACCGGTGCTGTGGACCCGCAACCTCAACGCCGTCACCTCCTCATACCCGGAGGTGGCCACGGCACTGTCCGAGACGTTCGACCGGCGTGGCCGCCTCGTCTTCGACGGTGAGAGCGTGGCCCTCGCCCAGGGGCGACCGTCGTTCACGCGCCTGCAGAAGCGGGCGAACACCCTGCGCCCGACCACGGCCCTGCGCCGGCAGGTACCGGTCACGTACCTGCCGTTCGACGTCCTCGCTGCCCACGGCGGTGATCTGACGGCGGCCCCGTATCGGGAGCGCCGGGCCGCCCTCACCGACCTCGGCCACGAGCTGCACGGCGCCGGCCTGCCCATCCAGATCTTGCCGCACTGGGTATCCGTGGATGCCGCGGTCATTCTGGAGGCTGCCGACAAGCTGGCCAGCTACATCCGTCGCGTATCGCGACCTGCTCGGCTCCGTCGAGCATCGACGATCCAAGTACCTGAACAATCGAGCCGAGAACTCGCATCAGCCGACCCGGCAGCGCGAGCGGGCGATGAAACGCTTCGAATCGATGCGGCACGTGCAGCGATTTCTGTCGGCGTTCTCGTCGATCTCACCACACTTCCGGCCACACCGACACCGATTGTCGGCGGGCGAGTATCGGCAGGTGATGGCCGACCGGTTCACCATCTGGTGTGAGATCACCGACACCGCGGTCGCCGCCTGAACCACTCACAGCAACATCCGACTCGGACAATGCCGCACCCGAATCCGATGCCCTGCAGAACCTCTCAGTTAACGTGACAATGCCGTTGAGAGCTCGAGAACCTCATCGACCGCGGAGGTCGGGATGCGGAAGTCTTCGTCCTCCGACGCGCAGGAGACAGTCGCGTACGTAGGCGAGCATGGCGAGTTCACGCTCGAGGTCTGCTGCGGTTCGATCTCCCACGGCCTCGTCCTGCCCGGAGGGGGCGGTAATCAGAGCGCGCCGCTCGACACACGAGAGGCACCGTCAGTGCGGCGCAGCATCTTGGTCACGGGGAGAGATTTGGCGGTCAAGCAGCTCCGTCAACTCCCCAATGGTGATCTCCACGGTGCCGAACATGGGATCACCCTCCATGGCGACGCGGGCGACAGCCCGGCCGAGACGTTCTGTGAGGTCGGCGTGCAGCGGATCCGTCATGACTCGTAAGTCTGCTGCAAACCCGCACCACCTTGCTCATCCGTGCGCCCACATGTCCCGCATAGGTGATACGTACTCGGCGGTTCTCATCGGGGGTATGCGCTCGCTAAACTGCGTATCTCTTCTTGGGCACAATTCGATTCAGGAATCACCCGCCACAAACGTTCGATGAACCGGCGCCTTGTCATTCCGAACTGGACAAGGACCTCCTCCTCGGTAGCGCCCCCATATGGTGCCCACATGCAAGCGAACTCGATCAGGCGCTCGGCTTCGTAGTCAGGATGTTTGCGTTTGCGGTTGGATTCAGCCCAAGCGGCGCGTGGCCTCTGGCGCCACTGGCGATACTCGTCAGGGTTCATGACATTCCCACTGAAACAACGGATTCGACGGACTTCTCTATCGTGGACATCGCCGATCGAGAACAATCAGCGCCATGCTGGTAGGCGCGCTGACATACACGAAACTTGCAGCAACTCCGACATGGCCCGCGATCGCGGAATACACCAGCGAGCCGACGCCAATGCCGGCATCCAGGCCAATATTCCACGCAGCACTCACGCGCGCAGTACGTGCGGGTCCGACAATTACGCACCCCTCCACCAAGGCGTCGTTGATGACCGAGCCGAAGGCAACGCCGAATGCTAGGGCATGTCTCCCAATAATTTAAGCCATTCGACGATGCCGGCGAGCAGGAATCCGGCCCGGTAGGTCAGGGCAAGCTTGTCATATCGGGTTGCCACCGCTCGCCA
>NZ_LTCZ01000172.1:0-16112 GCF_001583455.1 Rhodococcus sp. LB1
CCCGGAGGATCCGGTGCGGCCTTCAACCTTGCTCCGGGCGGGGTTTACCTAGCCACCCCGGTCACCCGGGGTGCTGGTGCGCTCTTACCGCACCGTTTCACCCTGACCGACGCCTCACCCCGGAGGATGTGGCGTCGGCGGTCTGTTTTCTGTGGCACTGTCCCGCGAGTCACCTCGGGTTGCCGTTAACAACCGCCCTGCTCTGTGGAGTCCGGACTTTCCTCGACTCAGGGCCTGTGCACTGATGTGCTGGTTCCCTGTGCCGCGGTCGCCCGGCCAACTCGTCCGCCCGATCAGCCTACAGTTCGCGCGAACGTGTCATGCCGCCGCACTATGGTCTGTTCATGACCCGATACGCCGCCCTCCTGCGCGGTATCAATGTGGGCGGCATCAACATCAAGATGGCCGACCTCCGCAACACCTTCGCCGATCTGGGATTCGAGAACGTGAAGACCGTTCTCGCGTCGGGCAACGTGCTGTTCGATTCCGACCGTGACGACGTCCCCGCACTGAAGAGTGAGATCGAATCCGGGCTGCGTGCCGAATTCCACTACGAAGCCTGGGTTTTCGTCCTCGACCTCGACACGGTCCGGAAGATCGTCGACGACTACCCGTTCGACCCCGAGCGAGAAGGCTGGCACCCGTACGTGCTGGTGACGCCCGAACCCGAGGTCCTGGACACACTTCTGAGCATCCGGGACGAGCTGGATCCGGAGGTCGAACGAGTGCAGGCCGGCGCCGGCGTCCTGTACTGGGAAGTCGAACGGGGTATGACGCTCAAGAGCAGGTTCGGCAAGAGCACCGGCGCCCCCAAGCTCAAGGCGTTCACCACGACCCGGAATCTGCGCACCCTCCACAAACTCCTGAAGTGACCCGTCGGTGACAGTTCTGGCGGTGGCGCTCGTAGCCGGAGTCCTCGTCTTCGCGGTCGTGCGTCCACGCAGGCTGCCCGAGATCGTCGCGGCCGCACCGGCCGCGGTCGTCGTCCTCGCCACCGGTCTGGTGACGCCGTCGGAGGCCTGGGACGAGGTGTCGGAGATGGCCCCGACCGTCGGGTTCCTGGCGGCGATCCTCGTCCTTGCGCACCTGGCGGACGCCATGGGGGTGTTCACCTGGATCGCGGGCCGGTTGCGGCGCGGGGCGCGGGGGGATCCGAAGAGGTTGCTGACCCTCGTGTTCGGGGCGGCGGCGCTGACCACCGCGGTGCTGAGTCTCGATGCCACGGTGGTCCTGCTGACACCGGCGGTGATAGCCACGGCCCGCTCGCTGCGGATGGATCCGCGCCCCCATTCGTATGCCACCGCGCACCTGTCGAACACTGCGTCGACCCTGCTGCCCGTCTCCAACCTGACGAACCTCATCGCGTTCTCGGCGACCGGGTTGACCTTCCTGCATTTCACCGCCGTGATGGCGCTGCCGTGGGCCGTGGCGATCGTCGTCGAACTGGTCCTGTTCCGCGTGTTCTTCCGGCGTCACCTCGTCCGGCCCGAAGCCGAGCCGGAGCCGAAACGTGACCCGCCGGCGCCGGTAGTCGCACTGTCGATCATCGCGGCCACACTCCTGGGGTTCGCGGTGTCCGGCTTCGTCGGGGTCGCACCGGCGTGGGTGGCCGCGGCGGGGGCGATCGTGCTGGGCGTCGTCGCCCTGCGCGACGGCCGGACCAGCCTGGGCCGGATCGTGTATTCGATCGACGTGTGGTTCTGCGGGTTCGTCCTGATCCTCGGCGTCGTCGTGGCCGGGGTCGCGAACGGTCCGATCGGCGAATGGATCGCCACACGGCTGCCGGCCGACACGTCGTTCACGGCACTGCTCACGATGGCCGTCGTCGCCGCGGTCGCCGCGAACCTGGTGAACAACCTCCCCGCCACGCTGCTCCTGCTGGCAGCGCTCGGACCGCACGCTCCGACGGCACTCGTGCTGGCGATGCTGCTCGGTGTGAACCTCGGCCCCAACCTCACGTACGTGGGGTCGCTGGCGATCATGCTGTGGCGGCGCGTCGCCGCGCGCGCCGGATCTCCCGCAGATCTCCGGACGTTCACGATTCTCGCGCTGGTGACCACGCCGTTGACCCTGCTCGCCGCAGTCGTTGCCCTCTGGGCCGTTGACAAGTACTCACAGGTGGGAGGTGTCGTTGACCAGGCGGACGGACGAGCCGCCGTCGGGATAGAACTCGGCGATGCTCAGCGAGGCCAGATCCAGATGCAGCTTGTACAGCAGGGACGGTCCTGCGTCGAGCGCCAACTGCAACAGGGTCTTGATGGGGGTCACGTGGGTGACCACAAGGATCGTGGAGCCGGCATAGGAGGCGGTGAGGTCGTCGCGGACCTTCAGGATGCGCTCCCGCACCTCGTCGAAGCTCTCCCCCGCGGGCGGGCACACCGACGTGTCCGACAACCACTTGCGGTGCAGTTCGGGGTCGCGGTCGGCGGCTTCCCGGAACGTGAGGCCCTCCCACTCGCCGAAGTCGGTTTCGGTGAGGCCCTCGTGCACGGTGACCGGGAGTCCGAGCACCTTCGCCGCCGCCGCCGCGGTCTGCTGCGCGCGTCCCAGCGGGGACGACACCACGGCCGCGATTCCGTTGTTGCCTGCGAAGCGGGCGGCCGCGCCGTTCGCCTGGGCCTGCCCGATCTCGGTGAGGGCCGGGTTCCCGCGACCCGAGTACCGCCGGTCGACGGACAGCGCGGTCTGCCCGTGCCGGAGCAGCAGCATCCGGGTCGGGGCGCCCGTTGTGTCCATCCAGCCCGGTGCCGCGGGGGTGGCCTTCTCCGACTGGACCGCGGCCGGTTCCGGTTCGGCGTCGGAATTGCCGGCGGCGCCGTCCATGGCTTCGTTGGCGAGGCGGTCGGCGTGCGCGTTCTCCGCCCGCGGAATCCAGGTGTACGTCACAGAATCGAACTGCCGGGCGAGTGTGGACGCCTGGCGCTGCAGCGGAATCATGTCCGGGTGCTTCACCTTCCAGCGCCCGGACATCTGCTCGACCACCAGTTTGGAGTCCATCCGCACGTCCACCTCGGACGCGCCGAGTTCGGCGGCGGCATCGAGACCGGCGATCAGGCCCCGGTACTCGGCGACGTTGTTGGTGGCGATCCCGAGGCTCTCCTTGCGCTCCGCGAGAACGGAGCCGTGGGTGGCGTCGAACACCACGGCGCCGTAGCCGGCGGGTCCGGGATTGCCGCGCGAACCACCGTCGGCCTCGACGACGACCCGACCGGCACTCACAGACCCGACTCCTTCGTGCGCACCAGGATCGCGCCGCATTCCGAGCAGCGCACGACGACGTCGGGTGCGGTGGCGGTGATGCGGGAGATCTCGCCGCGGTCGAGTTCGATGCGGCACGCTCCGCAGCGCCGGGCCTGCAGCAGCGCCGCTCCGACACCGTTCTGGCTGCGCTGCTTCTCGTAGACGGCGATCAGGTCGGCGGGGAACTGGTCGGCCAGCGCCGTGCGGTCGCGGATGCAGCGCTGCTCGGCGGCGTCCAGATCCGCCACGGCGTCGTCCCGGCGGCGGGCGGCGTCGATGAGGTCTTCCTCGATCTGCGACAACTGCGCACCGGCGTGGTCGTGGTCGGACTGCGACGCCTCGCGCCGTTCCATGACCTCGAGCAGTTCGTCCTCGAGGAGGCCCTGACGGCGGACGAGGCTGCCGAGTTCGTGTTCGAGTTCGGTGAGCTGCTTCGATCCGACCGTTCCGCTCTGGAGCAGGGTGCGGTCGCGGTCCTCGCGCTGACGGACGGCGTCGACCTCACCTTCGAGCTTGCGGATGTCGCGGTCGAGATCGTCGAGGACGATTTCGACGGCCACGGCCGCGTCCTTACGGGTGACGCGCTCCGCCTCGAGCCGCTCGACTTCCTGACGCTCCGGAAGCGCGGTGCGTCGGTGGGCGATCCTCGACAGCTCCGCATCGACGCCGGCGAGGTCGAGAAGCTTGGACTGCACCTGTGGTTCGACGTTCACGCGTGGTAACTCCTGCTGTCTTCTGTGAAGGGTTCTTGTGTGCAGATTGCTGGGTGTCAACCGTACCCCGGCGGATCACGGGTTTCGGCCGGACGGCGCTACGACGGCGACGCGCTGACCGACCACGGATCGGTCCGTACGGCCGACACCCGAACCTGCCAGTTCGGTGTCTGGCCGAACGCGGTGTCGAGGACGCCCTTGGCCTGGTCACACCACGGCTGCTCGCTCGCCCAGTGCGCGACGTCGATCAGGGCCGGACCCCCGGCGCGCAGGTGCTCGTCCGCCGGGTGGTGTCGCAGATCGGCGGTGACGTAGGCGTCCACGCCGAGCCGGGAGACGGCGTCGAGGTACGAGTCTCCGGAGCCGCCGCACACCGCGACGGTGCGGATCGTGGCTTCGGGGTCGCCCGCTGCCCGCACGCCCCACGTCGTGGCGGGCAGCGCGTCCGCCACCCGGTCGGTGAAGTCGCGCAGCGACAGCGGCTCGGGGAGCTCCCCGACCCGCCCGAGTCCGCGGGGTCCGGGGAACGTCGCCATCTCGAACACGTCGAACGCGACCTCCTCGTACGGGTGGGCGGCGCGCATCGCGGCGAGCACCTTCTGCCGGATGCCGCGCGGAGCGATCACCTCCACCCGGCTCTCCTCGACACGTTCGAGCGCACCGACCGCGCCGAGGGTGGGGTTCGCGCCGTCGGTCGGAAGGAACTGGCCCTGCCCGGTGACGGACCAGCTGCAGTCGCGGTAGTTGCCGATGTGCCCGGCGCCCGCGTCGAACAGGGCGCGGCGCACCGTGTCGGCGTCGGCTGCCGGGACCAGGACGACCCACTTGTCCAGGTTGTCGGTGGGGTGCGGGTCGATCGGTCCGGTGACGGTGAGTCCGAGCGCCGCGGCCAGGGCGTCGGAGACGCCGGGGTCAGCGGAGTCGGCGTTGGTGTGTGCGGTGAACAGGGCGCATCCGGCCTTGATCAGCTTGTGGACGAGTGCGCCCTTCGGCGTGTGGGCGCCGACGGTGTCGACGCCGCGCAGCAGCAGCGGGTGGTGGACGAGGAGAAGGTCGGCGCCGGCGTCGATCGTCTCGTCGACCACCGCGGCGGTCGGATCGACCGCGATCGCCACCGTCGCCACCGTGTCGTCGGGGTCGCCGCACACGAGGCCGACGGAGTCCCACGATTCCGCGAGGGCGGGCGGGTACGCCGCATCCAGGGTCGCGATCACGTCGGCGAGACGCACGGGGTTCACAGGATCTCCTTCATCGCGTCGATCAGGACATCGGCCTGCTCGCGGGGCCGCACCGCGACCCGGAGGAAGTCGGGACCGAGCCCGGGGAACGTGTCGCACCGCCGCACGGCGATGCCCCGCTCGCGCAGTTGCTTCCGCGCGAGTTCGCCGTCCGGCAGTCGGAGCAGCAGGAACGGTGCGACGGCGGGCTGGTGCACCGCGACGCCGATCTCGCTCAGCCGACGGATCATGTAGTCCCGCCACGCACCCAGCACACCGGCGTGCTCCCGGGCGGCGGCGACAGCGTCCGGTTCACTGCATGCGGCGATCGCCTCCACTTGCAGGCTTCCCAGTGGCCAGTGCGCCCGCCCCACCTGCAGGCGTTCGAGGATCTCCGGGGAGCCGAGCGCGTACCCGCAGCGCAGTCCGGCCAGTGCCCACGTCTTGGTGAGGCTGCGCAGCACGAGCACGTCGGGCAGCGAACGACCGGCGAGCGACTCGACCTCGCCCGGCACCGCATCGGCGAACGCCTCGTCGACCACGACGATCCGGCCGGGGCGGCGCAGCCCCAGGATCTCCTCCGCCGGGTGCAGCACCGACGTCGGATTGGTCGGGTTGCCGATCACCACCAGGTCGGCGGATTCGGGGACCGAGGCGGCGTCCAGAACGTACGGAGCGTCGAGCAGCACCTGTGTGACGGGCACGTTCGCCTCCCGCAGCGCCCACTCCGGTTCCGTGAACGAGGGATGGATCAGTGCCGCCTCCCGGACCCCGAGTCGCGGGAGCAGGGAGAAGCCCTCGGCCCCACCCGAGAGGAGCAGCACCTCGTCGGGCGAGCGGCCGTGCCGGGAGGCCACGGCGGCCCGGGCTGCGCGATCGGCCGCGACGGTGGGATAGGAGCCCAGGCGCGCCAACGCATCCGCGAGGCGCAGTCGCAGCCATTCGGGGGGCCCGTCGCCCTGCACGTTCACGGCGAAATCGAGGAGACCGGGCCCCGCATCCACGTCTCCGTGGTGACGCAGGCTCTCCCGGCTACCGGCACGAATGTCCACAGCTGTCGAGCCTAAGGGACAATGGTCCGGTGACATCTCTCTCCGCCTCCCCGTCCTCCGCCCCTTCTGCCCTGTCGGCGCCGATCGTGCTGTTCGACCTCGACGGCACGCTCACCGACTCCGCGCCCGGCATTCACGCCGGGTTCCGTCATGCGCTCGCGACGATCGGACAGCCGGAACCGACCGACGAGATGATCGACGCCGTCATCGGCCCGCCGATGATCGACACGTTCCGGTCGATGGCGCTGGACGAAGACGTCGTGCAGCAGGCGATCGCGGCCTACTTCGAGCGCTACGACAGCGTGGGATGGGCGGAGAACGCCGTCTTCGACGGCATCGAGAAGGTCCTCGTCGACGCCCGCGACAGCGGCAGGAGGCTCGCCGTCGCCACGTCGAAGTCCGAGCGGTTCGCGATCCGCATCCTCGAACACTTCCAACTGGCCCACTACTTCGAGTTCATCGGCGGCGCCAGCGACGACGGCAGTCGGCGCGCCAAGTCGGACGTGATCGCACACTCCCTCCGGAACCTCGGAGTCACCGCCACCGAGGGCGCCACCCCCGACGTCCTGATGGTCGGCGACCGTGACCACGACGTCCTCGGTGCCGCGCACTGGGGCATCCCCGCTGTGTTCGTCGAGTGGGGCTACGGTTTCCCCGCCGAGGCCGAGCGCGCGCACACGACGGCGCAGACCGTCGCCCACCTCGGGAAGATGCTCGATGCCGCTGCCTGACACCCCGTTGCACGTGACGTTCGTGTGCACCGGAAACATCTGCCGCTCCCCGATGGCCGAGAAGATCTTCGCCGAGCACCTCCGCCGGGAAGCCCTCGACGACCGGGTGACGGTGAGCAGCGCCGGGACCCACGGCTGGCACGTCGGCCGCGAGGCCGACATCCGCACCAACGAGACCCTGAAGCTGAACGGGTACCCGACGGGCCACACGGCCGCGGAGGTCGGGCCGTTCCATCTCGGCGCCGATCTGGTGGTCGCACTGGCGGCCAACCACGACCGTGAGCTTGCCCACATGGGGGTGCCCGACGAGCGCCGCCGGTTGCTGCGCAGTTTCGACCCGGATGCGGACACGTCGTCCGTCCCCGACCCCTTCTACGGCGACCTCGAGGACTTCGAACGAGTCCGTCTGCAGATCGAGGCCGCGGTGCCCGGGCTGCTCGACTGGGTGCGCAGCCGGTAACCCACGATCAGGGTCCCCACCTGCGAGCGGCTACCGTGGAGGCGTGCGAAGGCTGAGATTTCTGTTGCGACCCGGCTGGTTGGTGTTGGCCTTGGTGGTCGCCGGATTCGCATTCATGTGTTTCTACGTGCTCGCGCCGTGGCAGCTCGGCAAGAACACGTCGACGGAGCACCGGAACCAGCTGATCGCCGACTCGGTCGACGCCGACCCCGTTCCGCTGGAGACCCTGCTGTCCGGCTCGGCCCCGAATCCGGACGACGAGTGGCGCCGCGTCACCACGACCGGCTCCTACGTCCAGAACAGTGATCTGCTGGTCCGGTTGCGGTCCATCGAATCGCAGCCCGCCTACGAGGTCCTGACCCCGCTGCAACTGACGGACGGTCGCACGGTCCTGGTCAACCGCGGCTACGTCCGACCGGTCCAGGGAACCGAGCCGCCGCCGGTGGATCCGCCACCGGCCGGGCAGGTGACGCTCGACGGTCGCGTCCGCAAGTCGGAGGGCACCATCGCAGGCAAGGAGCCGATCGACGAGAACGGGCTCCGCCAGGTGTACTACATCGACGCGGGTCAGATCGGCGGTTTCATCGGCACCGATCTCGTCGACGCGTACGTGCAACTCGAACCCGATCAGCCCGGCGGCCTCGGGACCATCCCGCTCCCGCAACTCGACGCGGGCCCGTACCTGTCGTACGGCTTGCAGTGGCTGGCGTTCGGCATCATGGCCCCGCTCGGTCTGGCCTACTTCATCCGCGCGGAGTGGCGCGAGCGCCGCAAGGAGAAGTCCGCGAAGACCTCCGAGGACTCCGCTCCGGCTCCCGCACCCGTGGCCCGGAAGAAGCCGTTCACCCGAAGCAAGCCGGTGGAATCAGCGCCTCGGACGGCGGCGGAAGCGAAGCTGGCCGACCGCTACGGCAAGGGCCGCTGACACCAGCGCCGCGCCGCCCTGCACCGCGGCGGACAGCTTCACCGCACGGTCGAGGTCGACGGGCCGGGGCGACGCCCCGGAGCCGAGGACGGGTCGCATCTCGACGCCGTGCGCGTACTCGGTGCGCCCGCCCAGCGAGATCCCGAGTGCGCCCGCCGCGCTGGCCTCCGCGACACCCGCGTTGGGGCTGGGATGCTGGGACGCGTCGCGTCGCCACGCCTCCCACGCCTCGTTCGGCGACCCGCCGACCGTCGGTGCAGCCGCGACGGTCAGCGCACCCGTCAGGCGGGCGGGCAGCAGGTTGAGGACGTCGTCCCACCGCGCCGCCGCCCAGCCGAAGTTGCGGTACTTCGGCGAGCGGTACCCGACCATCGCGTCCAGCGTGTTGGACGCCCGGTAGACGAACAGTCCGGGGATGCCTGCCACCGCGCCCCACACGAATGCCCCAACCGCCGAGTCGGACGTGTTCTCGGCCACCGACTCCAGCGTCGCCCGCGTGAGCCCGTCGACGCCGAGCACGCTGGGGTCGCGACCGCACAGCGACGGCAGCAGGGCGCGCGCGGCGGCAAGATCGTCCGCCTCCAGGTGTGCGGCCATGCTCGATCCGGTCCGTCCCAGCGACGTCCCGCCGAGCACGGCCCACGTCGCGACGGCCGTTCCGGCCGCCTCGCCTGCCCATCCCCCGCGCCGCGCCGCCCGCGTCGCGGCGACCCCCAGCCCCGCCGCTCCGCCGACGAGGACGGCCACGTGCAGGATCCCGGCCGACCGGGAGTCACGGTACGTCGCCTTCTCCAATGCCATTGCCGTGCGGCCGAATCCGGCCACGGGATGCCACCGGACGGGATCGGAGAACACACGGTCGGCGGCGAAGCCGAGCAGCAGGCCGGCAGCACGCGCTGTCGCGGGACGGGAGGTTCGATGCACGCCGATATTTGTATCAACTAACGTTGCAGGCGATGTAAAGGAGCGTCCCATGAGTGCCGCGATCGACGAGTACCTGGCAGGCAAGGACCCGGACGCCACCGAGCGCCTACTGCAGTTCCGTGACCTCGTACTCGCGTGCGGCGAGGTGGACGAGCGGGTCCACCGGACCGAGATCGCGTGGGCCCGTGCCCGCGTCTTCGCTGCCGCGTTCATCTATTCGTCGCGGCTCGAGATCGCCCTCGACCTGCGCAGGCGCGTCCATCACCCCCAGTTGCGCGAAGCGTTTCCCACCACGAAGACGGTGATCACGCACCGATTGACGATCACGTCCGACGATCAGCTCGACGACACTCTGGCCGCGCTCCTCGCCGAGGCCTACGACACCGTGGGTCCGGGCACTCGCGCGCGCTAGCGGAGGGGACAATTGCGCACCGATTCGCCGGAAACCCGCGCAATAGCGTGTGCGTCTCACCAATCCGTCGGCAGCTGCGAACGACGCACCCGTTCCGGTCGGAATGTCGGATTCCTGAAACTCTGCTGAGTATCTCGCCAAGCGCCCTTTCCTGCGCCTACCATGGTAAATGCCGCCTCGTTCCCCCCATTCAGGGGCGGCGCACGGCCCCGCCCTGCTCACATCTTCGGTGCTGACTCAACACACCCACGTGGCCCGGCGGGGTTCTGCGCGTCCGGTGGAAATTCGTGTGAGGCATTGGTTTCGCCGACTGCGCCTGGGACGATCGAGAGGTGTGCAGCGACCTGACGAAGCTCGGCGACGACGAACTGCTCGCCCAGCTGGATGAGCACCGAGCCCTGCTCGGGGAGTCGATCGCGAACGACTACGGCTGCGAAACGGTCCGCGGAGTCACCAGCCGGATCACGGCATTCGAGGCCGAACTCGATCGCCGCGGCTCCGCGATCTCGCGCGACGCGACCTGACGGGCTACGTGCGGGACGTGCGGCTCGTGGCCGGCGCGGACCAGACGCCGGTCACTTCCCCGTCCTCCTCGTAGCGGTCGATCTTCACGATGCCCGCCCCGGATTCGGTGGGCCGGTGCGTCTCGTTGACGGCCTGGAAGTCTGATTCGAAGGTCTTGTCGCTCGACGTGCCGTTCCGCAGCGTCACCTTGTACCTGGGCATGTCTGGAATATGCCACTGCAGGCGGAGCTCCGGGCGATGAACAGGTTAACTTCACGAAACCGGTCACAGCACCGCAGCCGAACTGAAATGACACAAATCTGTGTCATTTCAGTCAGAACTGCTATCTTCGATACTGTGCCGTCCGACACACAGCTGATCTTCGCCGACCATGTCGGCCGCTTCTACGCGCGCCAGTACGGATTCCCGCCGATGGCGGGACGGCTGCTGGGATACCTGTTCGTCTGCGATCCGCCGCAACAGACGATCGACGAACTGGGCGAGGCGCTGCTGGCGAGCCGTAGCGCCATCACCGGGGCGGTCAAGCTGCTCGAGGGCTATCGGATGGCGCGGCGAACCCGCGTGGCCGGCGAGCGGGTGGACCGGGTGAGCCTGGACCCGGCGAGTCAACAACCGCAGAACTTCGATTCCGCCCTGCACCGGGAGCATGCGGCGCTGTTCCGGGAGGGATTGGCGTTACTGGCCGACGCTCCACCCGAACGCCGCGCCCCACTCGAGGAAATGGTCGCGCTGGCCGACTTCCTCAGCGAGCGACTCCCCGCCCTGCTGGACGAGTGGCACACGCATCGCGACGCGCTCCGGGATCGGCACACGAGGAAACTCGAGCGAGAAGAGGAAGTACATCATGACTGAATCCGACCTGTCCGTCCTGCGCGAGCGCGCCGAGAACGGTGACGCCACAGCGGTGGACATCCTGATCGAGCTCGCCGGCGAGCGGGGTGACATGGACGAGCTCCGGCGCCTCGCCGACAACGGCAGCTCCGACGCGGCCGACCAGCTCATCGAAGTCGCCACCGAACTCGGCGACATGAACGAACTTCGCCGCCTCGCCGACAACGGCAACATCACCGCCGCCGAACAGCTCATGGAACTCACCGAGGAGTGAGACGAGGTGAGCGGCAGCCGAACGCGGCAGCGGCGCGAACACCGGCATCGAGAAAGCCCCGACCCGCGCGGAAACGCAGATCGGGGCTTTGCCTGACGGTGGGCGCGGAGGGTTTCGAACCCCCGACCGCTGGTGTGTAAAACCAGAGCTCTACCACTGAGCTACACGCCCGAACATCCGGCGAGAACCTCGCCGGATGCGCATCAGGACTCTAGCGTGGCGAGCGCCTTCTCCCAAGCTCCCTGGTCACGGGCCTCTCCGGGCCCGTTCATCTCGGCGAACCGGATGACGCCTTCCTTGTCGATGACGAAGGTGCCGCGGTTCGCGAAGCCCAGCTTCTCGTTGAAGACGCCGTACTGCTGCGCGACCGCACCGTGCGGCCAGAAGTCGGCGAGCAGCGGGAAGGTGTATCCCTGCTCGGCGGACCAGATCTTGTGTGTCGGCGACGCACCGACGGACAGCGCGAGAATCGCAGTCTCGTCGTTCTCGAACTTCGGCAGTTCGTCGCGAACCTTGCAGAGTTCACCCTGACACGTTCCGGTGAAAGCGAGGGGGTAGAACACGAGCAGGACGTTCTTCTTTCCGCGGTAATCGGAAAGCGTCACTTCCTGATTGTTCTGATCCTTGAGGGTGAAATCGGGGGCGGTGGTGCCCACCTCGAGCGGCATGACGTGATCCTTAGGTGAGTGAACGAAAAGGTGAGGCTGTTCAGCGCTTGTTCGCGGGACGCGACTTCGGCTGAACCAGACGGCTTCCCGACCAGTCCCCGAGGTTTGCCGCCGACGTCTGGGTGAGACCGGCTGTAGGTGCGGACTCGGCGATCTCGCTGGGCTCGACGTGACCGGGCTGACCGGTCTTGGGGGTGAGGACCCACACGAATCCCTCGTCGGCCAGGGGGCCGATGGCATCCATGAGGGCGTCGACGAGGTCTCCGTCTTCGTCGCGCCACCACAGCAGCACGACGTCGATCACCTCGTCGGAATCCTCGTCGAGCAGTTCTCCACCGATGGTGTCCTCGACCGCGGCACGCAGGTCGTCGTCGGTGTCCTCGTCCCAGCCCAGTTCCTGTACCGCCATGTCGGCAGTGATCCCGAGTTTCTGAGCGTAGTTTTGGGCGTCCGCCGCGGCGACCACGGTGGGGTCCTCCTTTTGTTGACGGTGCTCGGATACCCGAACACCTGCCGGATGAAGATCAATTAGGTGAAAGCGAACATGCTCGAACGCTTTCGCGCAAGCCGACCACGCGAATTTTTCTCAGAAAGTAGTGATGCGTGGTCATCGACCGAGCCTACGGTGCGGGAGTCACGATGTGGGGCAGGCTGCCCGAATCGAGTCGCTGAGCTCGTCTCCACGGCTGGCGAGCGTGTTCAGAATGTCGCCGCGTTGCCCACCGTCGACCGCGGCCGCGAGTTCCCGATAGTTGTTCGCGTAATCGGTGAGCAATCCGGTCAGCTCGGCAGGAAGCGTGGGTGTGGCGGCGTTCGCACCGTCGGCCGCCGCCCGAAGGGCCGCCGCCGCGGCGCTCGCCTTCGCGCCGGTATCCGCGGCATCGGCGTTGGCGGCGTCGATGAAGGCGTTGTAGGTGTCGATGGTGTCGCCGGCACGGTTCACGAACATCGTGCACTGTTCCACGAGCGCCTCCCGCTCGGCTGCGGCCTTCTGTGAGGACGACGCGGCCACCGATGAGGACGTCGCCTCCGCGGCGTACTCGGCGGCCTGAGAATCGTTCTGCTGCGCGGTCCCCTCGATGGCGCCGCCGCATCCGGCGATGACGCCCACACCGACGATCGCCGCGACGGCAGCACTCGCCGGCCCCCAGCGGCGCCTCGACGTGCGCATTCGTCTCCCCCATGTTTTCGACGACATCGACAAGTTCAACATTCGGCCCCGGATCTGCGCAAACGCTACCGGAGAGTAACCCGAACACAGTGTGCCGACTGCGCCGCGATGGTGAAAGATAAGGGTCGCGCCATATTCATAAAGGAGATGGGTCGGGCCTAACAAGGCCGCGATCGCATGGAGAGGACGCCACACCGCGCGTCCCACCACAATGAGGAGCAACGTTGTCAGACCTGATCCAGGGACCCGCGTCTCAACCGGATTCCGCCACACCCGGCGCCGGAGCGGCCCAACCTTCCAACCCCAGTGCGACCCCGGGTTCCGACGGCCGCGTTCGCGTCATCCGTGAGGGTGTTGCGTCTTATCTGCCGGATATCGACCCGGACGAGACCACGGAGTGGTTGGAATCGTTCGACGGACTGTTGGACCGGTCCGGACCGACCCGTGCCCGGTATCTGATGTTGCGGATGCTCGAGCGGGCCGGGGAGAAGCACGTCGCGTTGCCGGCGTTGACGTCGACCGATTATGTGAACACCATCCCGACGGAGAACGAGCCGTGGTTCCCCGGGGACGAGGAGACCGAGCGCCGGTATCGGGCGTTCATCCGGTGGAACGCGGCGGTGATGGTGACCCGCGCGCAGCGGCCGGGGGTCGGCGTCGGCGGCCACATTTCGACGTATGCGTCGTCGGCGGCGCTGTACGAGGTGGGGTTCAACCACTTCTTCCGCGGCAAGGACCACCCCGGTGGTGGGGATCAGATCTTCATCCAGGGCCACGCCTCGCCGGGCATCTACGCCCGCGCGTTCTTGGAGGGGCGGATCCCGGCGGAGCGGATGGACGGGTTCCGGCAGGAACACTCGCACGCCGACGAGGGCGGCGGGTTGCCGTCGTACCCGCACCCCCGCCTGCTGCCCGATTTCTGGGAGTTCCCGACCGTGTCGATGGGCCTGGGCCCGATGAACGCGATCTACCAGGCCCGGTTCAACCACTACCTGCACGACCGCGGCATCAAGGACACCTCCGATCAGCACGTGTGGGCGTTTTTGGGTGACGGCGAGATGGACGAACCCGAATCCCGGGGTCTGGCGCACGTGGCGGCCACCGAAGGTTTGGACAACCTGACGTTCGTGGTGAACTGCAACCTGCAGCGCCTCGACGGCCCGGTCCGCGGCAACGGCAAGATCATCCAGGAGTTGGAGTCGTTCTTCCGCGGCGCCGGCTGGAACGTGATCAAGGTGGTGTGGGGCCGCGAGTGGGACGCGTTGTTGCACGCGGACCGGGACGGCGCCCTGGTCAACCTGATGAACGTCACCCCGGACGGTGACTACCAGACGTACAAGGCCAACGACGGCGGGTATGTGCGGGAGCACTTCTTCGGCCGGGACCCGCGGACGAAGGAACTGGTCGCGAACCTCTCGGATCGGGACATCTGGAACCTCAAGCGCGGCGGCCACGACTACCGCAAGATCTACGCCGCGTACGCGGCGGCGATGGCGCACAAGGGGCAGCCGACGGTGATCCTGGCGCACACCATCAAGGGCTACACCCTGGGCAAGCACTTCGAGGGCCGCAACGCCACCCACCAGATGAAGAAGCTGACCCTCGATGATCTGAAGAATTTCCGGGACCTGCAGCGGATCCCGATCTCCGACGCCGAGTTGGAGAAGGACCCGAAGATGCCGCCGTACTACCACCCCGGTAAGGACGCCCCGGAAATCCAGTACATGCTCGACCGGCGCCGGGCGTTGGGTGGGTTCCTGCCGCAGCGCCGCACCAGCCCGGCACCGTTGCCGATGCCGCCGGACTCGACCTACGACGTGGTCCGCAAGGGCTCCGGGAAGCAGCAGGTCGCGACCACCATGGCGTTGGTGCGGATCATGAAGGAATTGTTGCGGGACAAGGAGATCGGCAAGCGGATCGTGCCGATCATCCCGGACGAGGCCCGCACCTTCGGGATGGACTCCTGGTTCCCCTCGCTGAAGATCTACAACCGCAACGGGCAGCTGTACACCGCGGTGGATGCGGACCTGATGCTCGCGTACAAGGAATCGGAGATCGGGCAGATCCTGCACGAGGGCATCAACGAGGCCGGCTCGACCGCCTCGTTCACCGCGGTCGGCACCTCCTATGCCACCCACGGTGAGCCGATGATCCCGCTGTACATCTTCTACTCGATGTTCGGGTTCCAGCGCACCGGCGACGGCCTGTGGGCGGCGGCCGATCAGATGGCCCGCGGGTTCGTCCTCGGCGCCACCGCCGGCCGCACCACCCTCACCGGCGAAGGCCTGCAGCACGCCGACGGGCACTCGCTGCTGCTGGCCTCGACCAACCCGGCCGCCGTCGCCTACGACCCGGCGTTCTCCTACGAGATCGCGCACATCGTCAAGGACGGGCTGCGCCGCATGTACGGCGGCACCGACGGGGTCGACGGGTTCGGTGGGGAGGACATCTTCTACTACATCACCCTCTACAACGAGCCCTACTCCCAGCCCGCCGAACCCGCCGACCTGAACGTCGAGGGCCTGCTCAAGGGCATGTACCTGTTCAAAAAGTCCGAGGCATCCGGCGACTCCGCGCCATCAACCGGGCACTCCGCAGGCTCCGCGCCTCGAGCGCAGATCCTGGTCTCCGGTGTCACCATGCCCGAGGGGCTGCGGGCCCAGCAGCTGCTCGCCGACGAGTGGGGTGTGGCCGCCGACGTGTGGTCGGTCACCTCCTGGGGTGAACTGCGCCGCGACGGCATCGAATCGGAGCGCCAGGCCCTGCGCGACCCCGGCACCGACGCCCCGCTGCCGTACGTCACGCAGGCCCTGTCCGACGCCGCCGGCCCGTTCGTGGCGGCCTCGGACTGGATGCGCGCGGTCGCCGACCAGATCCGCCAGTGGGTCCCCGGCTCGTACACCACCCTCGGCACCGACGGGTTCGGCTTCTCCGACACCCGCCCCGCCGCCCGCCGGTACTTCAACGTC
>NZ_LTCZ01000173.1:0-24527 GCF_001583455.1 Rhodococcus sp. LB1
CGGAGGAGGTGACCTCCTCCTGGTCCAGGGACCCGGGCTTGCGGTCCGTCTGGCCAGTTCCAGCCTGGTCCGGGCCCGCGTCTCGTGAGCCCTCGGGGCCACGCTCGGACTGTGGTTCCTCGTGCAACTGCGTGCCTGGTTCGGTACCCATGATCACTCCTTCCCGACGCAGCAGAACGCCGGATTCTCGGTTCGTTGGTGATTGACATCTGCTGTAGCTATGCCCTGGGGCGCGAATGCGAAACCGCGTCTCTCGATCGGGGCACGGTGTGGCGCTGGGCCCATCCTGATTCGGTTTGCGAACGTTTGGGCACTCGGAGAAGAGCGGACCGTTCAGCAACGATGCGGCGCCGATCCCACGGATTCTCAGCGAGGAGCTACGCCGTGCCCAAGAAGAACCCGCCCATTCCCGGAACACCCGGTTCCGGTACCCCGACGTTCGCCGAGCCCACGGAACCCACTGATCCGTTGCCGCCCAAGCCCGATCAGCGGGCTCCCGCGCTGGGCACCGCGACCGGGCAACCCGTCGAAGGTCCGGACACGGCCCGCGGCCAGCAGGGGGAGCACCTCACCACGGCGCAGGGCGCGCGGCTGTACGACACCGATCACTCGCTCAAAGCGGGAACCCGGGGACCGACCCTGCTCCAGGACCATCATCTCCGTGAGAAGATCACGCACTTCGATCACGAGCGGATACCGGAGCGGGTCGTGCACGCACGCGGTGCGGCCGCGCACGGCGTCTTCCGCGGATACGGTGCCGCCGAACCGATCAGCAAGGCGGCGTTCCTCGGCAAGGACGTCGAGACGCCGGTCTTCGTCCGGTTCTCCACCGTCCTCGGTTCCCGCGGATCGGCCGACGCCGTCCGCGACACACGAGGGTTCGCGACCAAGTTCTACACCGGCGAAGGCACTTTCGACTTGGTGGGAAACAACATTCCGGTGTTCTTCATCCAGGACGGCATCAAGTTTCCCGACGTCATTCACGCCGCCAAGCCGCATCCCGATCGCGAGATTCCGCAGGCGCAGAGCGCTCACGACACGTTCTGGGACTTCGTGTCCCTGCACACCGAAGCCACCGCGCACACGTTGTGGAACATGTCGGATCGCGGCATACCGCGGTCGTACCGGATGATGGAAGGCTTCGGCGTCAACACCTTTCGGATGGTGAACGCGGCGGGCGAGAGTTCGCTCGTCAAGTTCCACTGGAAGCCGAAACTCGGTGTGCACTCACTGGTGTGGGAAGAAGCGCAGATCGTCAACGGCATGGACCCCGACTACCACCGCCGCGATCTCGCCGACGCGATCGAGTCCGGCGCGTACCCGGAATGGGAACTGGGCATCCAGGCGTTCCCGGACACCCCGGACCAGACGTTCGAGGGCATCGACCTGCTCGACCCGACCAAGATGGTGCCGGAGGAACTGGCCCCCGTGCAGCCGATCGGGCTGATGACGCTCGACGCGAATCCGACGAACTTCTTCGCCGAGACCGAGCAGGTGGCGTTCCATCCCGGGCACCTCGTTCCCGGGATCGACGTCACCGACGACCCGCTTCTGCAGGCTCGGCTGTTCTCTTACCTCGACACCCAGATCAGCCGGCTCGGTGGGCCCAACTTCGGGCAGATACCGATCAATCGGCCCCAGGCGGAGGTAAACGACATGCTGCGCGACGGCATGCACCAGACGGGAGTTCATCCGGGTGTCGCGCCGTATCGGCCGAACTCCCTCGACGCCGGTTGCCCGTTCCTGGCCGGCGCGGACGCTGCCTTCGTGGAGGTTCCGGTGCAGATGCCGGAGTCGACGAAACTACGCGCCGCCCCCGCGAGCTTCGACGACCACTTTTCGCAGGCCCGACTGTTCTACGCCAGCCTCAGCCCGGTCGAGCAGGCGCACGTCGCGGAGGCTTACACGTTCGAGCTGGGCAAGTGCTACGAGCAGGTGATCAAGGAGCGTGCACTCGAGGTCGTCGCGAACATCGACCCCGGTCTGTGCGAGCAGGTGGCCGCGGGTCTCGGCCTCCCGGCGCCCGCGCCGACCGTCGCCTACGACGCGGCGCCGACGCCCAGTCCCGCGCTGTCGCAGGTCGGTGCCGAGTGGCCGCTGGACGGCCGGATCATCGGCATCGTCGCCGACGACGAGTCCGATCTGTCCGAGGTGGCCGACGCCGTCGAGATGATCGGCAAGAACGGCATGGTGCCGCTCGTCATCGGGCCGCACGGTGGCGAATTGGGGTCGGGTAAGGGCGCCGTCCCCGTGTCCCGCACGTTCCTCACGATGCGGTCGGTGGAGTTCGACGCGATTCTCGTCGCGGCGCCGGCGTCGGACCCGCGGCTGCACGTGTTGCTGATGGAAGCATTCCGGCACTGCAAGGCGATCGGGGGATGGGCCGCCGGTCGCGGCCTCCTCGAAGCCGCCGGAATCCCGGCCGAGGCCCCGGGCATCGTGATCGCAGACGAGGCGTCCGAACTGTTCGACGGCATCACTGCGCTGATGAAGTCCCACCGGGTCTGGGAGCGCCAGGTGTGACGTGACGCGGTTGTGAAGTGAAACGGTCTGGACGAGGGTCTCGGGGCCGCCGATGGCGATCTCGAGACCCTCGTCGACATGGTTGCGCACCTTCATGATTGGCGAGTTCGGAAGAGCAGCAGCGTAACCGGAGGAACTTGCTGTCCGCGCAGTGCGCCCGTCCCCGGTCGAACTATCCGGCGTCCGGCGCGTCCTCGACCTTACGGCGCACCCCGAACACCCGACCTCCGGAGCAAAGCATGAAAGACAAAAGACAACACGCCATTGCGGGTGGCGGTACCGTCGCCGCCCGAATACCAGGAGAACATAGTCATGAACGAACAGAACACGTCCGGACAAGCACGCAAGGGTCTCCTCGACACGGTCAAGGGCAAGGTGAAGGAAGTGGCCGGCGCGGTGACCGGCAACGACTCGCTGGCCTCCGAAGGGCAGCTGCAACAGGCGCAGGCGCAGCAACGTAAAGAGGCGAACAGTGCCGAGACCGTGGCCAGGGCGGAAACCTCGCAGGCTGCAGAGGAACTCGGCCAGGTGCGTCGAGAGAGTGCCGAGGAACGCGCTGCGATCGGTGCCGAGGCGGCGGCCGCCGAAGAAGCTGCCCGGAACCGGCAGCAAGCAGAGCACCGGGCCGCGGAGGAGCAACAGCACCGCCAGGTCGCGCAGGAGCAGTCCCGCGCGGCGGCCGACGCCCGCGACGAAGCGGCACGGGCGGAGACCGTCGAACGGTCGAAGACGGTCGCCGCCGCCGAAGAAGCCGTCGATGCCACCGACGAACACCGGCGGGCTGTCCGTGAAGCGAACGCGGCCCGCGACGAGGCAGAACGAGTCAGGCGCGCCGCCGAGGGTCTCAGCAACGACGCCGGCCTGTCCTGATCCACTCCCCACGAACCATCGGAGATTCCATGAACATCCCCACCGTCCCCATCACGCTCTTGCGGTTCCAGTACACGATCCTGCGGATTCCTCTGCAACTCGTCGAAGACCAGTTGATGTCCCGGCTGGCAACCGAATCACCGGCCCGGTTGATGTACGAGCGCACCCTGGGCGTGCTCGACGGCGCCGTCGGCAGTGCACTCGGCGACCGTGACACCGAGCGGCGCGGCGACGCACTCACCGAGCGCAGCGACGCACTGGCCCGGGCGGCGGAACTCGACGAAGAGGCGGCACGCACCGAGGCCGAGGCCGACACCGCACTGGAAACCAAGCGCAAGCAGGTCCAGGACGAGCAGGCGGCAGCGCGCGAGGCGAAGCAGCGCGACGTCGAACGGGCACGCCGGCGTGAGTTCGAACGCAAACAAGCGGCTGAACGGGATGCCGAGCACCGCAAACAGGTCGCGAAGACGAACGCCGATCAACGTGCCGCCCAACGCACCCGGGCGGCAGAGGCCGAGCAGCGCGCCGAGCAGACCAGACTCCGGGTAGCGGAGAAGGCGGCGGGAGCGCCGGCCAGGGCCCAGCTGAAGGACGCCGCGGACAAGCAGGACGAGGCGGCGGACAAACGAGCTCGCGCCGACCGCGTGGAGAAACTGGCCGAGGCGGAAAAAGACAAGCGCCGCAACGAGACGGCACTCAACGGGTGATCTGACACTCAGGCTCGCCCGCCGCGAGTCCCGTCCCTTCTGAGTCGAGCGTTGTCGCTCTCGAGCCGGTTATTGGCCTCGACGAGGCGATCGTTGTCGCTCGCGAGCTCGGTGTTGAGGTGCTCGAGATCGAGGACGCGAGCGATGCCCGTGAGGTTGACCCCGTCCGCGATCAGCTCGGCGATGCGCCGCAATCGAATGAGGTCGTCGTCGCTGTAGCGGCGGGTTCCGCCGCTGGTGCGGGCCGGGTTGATCAGGCCGTGCTGCTCGTAGAAACGTAGCGCCTGGGTGCCGAACCCGGAGAGCTCGGACGCCACGGTGATGCCGTAGACCCCCTGTTTGGCTCGCGACTTGTCGTCGTTCGACATCGCGTCCTCCTCGAGAATCGAGTCCGCCGAACCCTCTTGCGAGGAGCTAGAGCGTTTGCTATAACGAATCTACAGCATTTGCTGAAGGTTACCTATTACGATTCGGGTTTCTGGAGGTGGAGACAATGTTGATGCGCACTGATCCATTCCGCGATCTCGACCGCCTGACTCAGCAGATCCTCGGCACCACGGCGCGACCGGCGGCCATGCCGATGGACGCGTGGCGCGACGGCGAACAGTTAGTGGTCGAGTTCGACCTGCCAGGGGTGGACGCCGATTCCGTCTCGCTCGATGTCGAGCGCAACGTTGTGACCGTTCATGCTGAACGCCCCGCGCGCGCCGACAACCAGGAAATGCTGGCCTCGGAGCGACCGAGGGGCGTATTCAGCCGGCAGCTGTTCCTCGGCGACAACCTCGACACCGACCGGATCACGGCCAACTACCAATCGGGGGTGCTCCGGCTGACGGTCCCGGTGGCCGAACGTGCCAAGGCCCGGAAGATCGAGATCACCCACAGCGACGACAGAAAGGCCGTCAGCGCCTGACCCGCGCCGATCCGACACACAGCGGGAGGGATGACCACGATGGTGTACGCACAGAACAGCCCTTCGACCGTGGAAGCGGAACTGCCACAGGTCGAGTACGTGTGGGATGACCTCGAGTGCCGGCTGTTGGCAGCCGAGGTGGACCTGATCTTCGCCGACGCGCCCGCACCGGTCCTCACGGACTTGGCACCGACTTCGACAGCGGACGTCCACGGCGAGAACACGAGGCCCCCGCTGCACGCGGTGGCACCCACCACGCGGCGCAGGGGTCCGAACCCGGAAGTAGCAGCCACCCAACGCTCTCCGCCGCACGGGAACACGTGACGTTGTCCATCCGTAGTCCCCGGCCTGCCGTTCTCGCGCTGGACGGGCCGGGGGCTGCTTCGCGCTCGCACGCCGGGCATTTCCCTCCGCGTGCTCCTTGCGTTGAGACGGACCGAGTCGCACGATATCTTTATCTGAAGCCATAGATTAATTGGTGTAAGCTATATAGAAAGGGGTTTGGCGTGTCCGCGCACGGCGGTTGGGGCGGAGATGTCGAGGCGGTCGGAAAGGCGCTCGACGCATTGCGTCGACTTCTCGAAGAAGAAGTGTCCGGACACACTCTCCTGCACCGACTGTGCGAGTGGGCAGTCGATGCCTTCAGCGGCGCGGAGATGGCCGGGGCGGTTCTTTCCTATGACGCTGGGGGCAGTGGGTCGGTGGCGTGCGCGGACCCTCGCGTCGCCTCGATCGAGGATGCCCAGATACGGACAGGCAAGGGCCCGGGTCCTGTCGCTGCTGACACGTGCACGGTAGTGAGGGGTGAATTCGGTGAGGGGGTGGTTCGGCGATGGCCCGCGTTGGCGTCCGCGGTTGAAGCTGCCGGCTTCGAGTCGGGCAGCTTTCTGTGTGCTCCACTGTCCGTGGGAGACGGACTGGGATCGCTGAATCTGTACAGCCGCATCGGCAGCGCCTTCTCGGAATTCGATGCTGCCCTACTCCGGGTGTACGCCACCCTGATTGCGTCGACGATTCGGCTCGCGCGAGATGGTCGGGAGGCGCGTGAGGAAGTGGCGGGTCTGATCAAAGCCATGGAGTCGCGCAGCATCATCGAGCAGGCGAAGGGAATCGTCATGGCCACCGGGGGTGTGTCCGCGGACGAGGCCTTCGATTTCCTCGTCGTCAGCTCGCAGCAGAGAAACATCAAACTCGCTCGGCTGGCGAAGGAACTCGTGGATCTGACGTCCGGTGCCGACGGGGTGAAAGCAATTGCGAGGACACGGGATTACTCTCGCTCGCGGCAGGGTACTTCGATACTCACGTCCTCGTCGTGTCCGGACGCGACGACGGCCAGGCTCCCCGGTTAAGCCCATAGCCGGCGGAGCCGCCCAAAAGGGATGTGGTGAGCGTGCGGAACGGCGCGTCGGTGAGGGACTTCCTCATGGAGGACCAGACGCTCGGCCTGGGGTGCGCAGACGGGGGCATCGATTCGGTGATTACCGTTCTCGGTGAGGGGTATTCGGCTTCCATGAGTAGCGAGCGCGGACTGACGGTCCTCGGGCCTTCCTCGCATCGAGCTCGCTCGACGAGGGAGGGGCAATCCGTGATGATTCGTTCGGGCAACGGGGTGTGGGAAGTGCGCTGCGATCGGTGCGATCATGGATTGCGCACCGGTATCGGAGATCGGACTGCGGCGGCCAGGGCGGCACAGATCAACGGCTGGGCCTTCACCGAACTCACCTTGTGCCCGAGCTGTGCCACCACCGCGTACCACGACGCGCACCGCTGACACGGCGACAGCGGAACGGGTGCCACGGCGTCATGCGCACCGATGCTGCTTCATCCCGACCACCGCGAGAAGGGCTTGCCCTTTCCTTCACCGAAACAGCGCCGCATTCCCTGCCAACGGAAGGAACCTGCTTTTCCGGTCCGGCACAGGAGCCGGGGTGCTTATGGTGGTGTGGGTGGCATCCTGCAGCCATCTTTTTCGATCGAACCGAGGAGCGGTAATGAGCGATTCCGGCGCGGGGGACCTCAGCCGCACCATGGCCGAGTTGGCCCGCAGTCTCTCCGGTCCACGCACCCTCGACGAACGCCTGCGCGCTGTCACCGCCGCAGTTGTCGAGCTGATGCCGCACGAAACGTGCGCGGGCATTCTGCTCATCTCCGGTGGCAACAAATTCGAGACCGTCGCGCCGACATCCGAGCTGCTCCGAAAGCTCGACCACGCTCAGCAGCAACTCGGGCAGGGACCGTGTGTGGCGGCGGCGCTCAACAATCTCGTGGTGCGAAGCGAAGACCTTCGCTCGGAATCGCGATGGCCGCAGTTCGCTGCCGCCGCCGTCGATGTGGGGATTCTCAGTTCGATGTCCTTTCAGCTGTATACCTCCGAGGGAAAGATGGGAGCACTCAACCTGTTTGCATTCTCGCCGAACGCGTTCGGTCCCAACGAGGAAGCAGCAGGCGAGGTTCTCGCCGCCCACGCCGCGTTGGCACTCACCGCTGTACGGACCGAAGAGCAGCTGCGCTCAGCGGTTGCCTCACGCGACGTCATCGGGCAGGCGAAGGGAATGCTGATGGAGCGATTCGACATCGACGCGATCCGTGCGTTCGAGCTGCTCAGCAGACTCTCCCAGGAAACCAACACCCGGTTGAGTGTTATCGCGCAGCGGATTACCGAACGCAGATGAGAGAACCGGCCACGAACCGGCACTTGCCCCATCCTCCGGCGATCTTCAGACTCCCGCCCGTGCACGAAGCGCTGTCAACAGCCCGCGGCGATTGCCCGTGACCGGATCGATCTGCGGGGGCGAATCGGTGAACTTGCGTTCCGATGCAGTCTCGGGTGCGTCGTCGGCGGTTGCGCTGAGGAACTTGTTCGGCAGCGCCAGCTTGGCGATGGTCCGCCACGACTTGAAGTACTGCACCGGCAGCGAACCCGTCGTGTAGGGCAGGTCGTACTTCTGGGCCAGAGCCCGCACCCGCCTGGAGATCTCGCGCAGGCGGTTGCTCGGCAGGTCCGGGAACAGGTGATGCTCGATCTGGTAGCAGAGGTTGCCACTCATGAACTCCATGACCGGGCCGGCCTCGAAGTTCGAGCTACCCAGCATCTGCCGCAAGTACCACTGGCCCCGCGTCTCGCTCTCGAGGTCTTTCGTAGTGAACTTCTCGGCGCCGTCAGGGAAATGACCGCAGAAGATCACGGCGTTCGTCCACACATTGCGGATCATGTTCGCCGTCAGGTTCGCGGTGAAGGTCGTCAGGAACGCCGGACCGGTGAGCGCCGGGTAGACGACGTAGTCCTTGCGCACCTGGCGGCCGACCTTCTCGAGCACCTCGTGGCACCTGCGCTCGAACTCCTCACGATCGACACGACCCAAAACCACCTTGCCGAGCTCGAGGTGCTGGAGGGCAACGCCGTACTCGAAGAACAACTGCAGCAACAGGTTGTAGACCGGGTTGCCGATGCTCAGCGGTGTCCACCGCTGATCGCGAGTGACCCGCAGCATGCCGTAGCCCACGTCGTCATCCATGCCCAGCACATTCGTGTACTTGTGGTGAACGTAGTTGTGGGTCTGCTTCCAGTGCTCCGACAGGCCGGCGATGTCCCACTCCCAGAACGACGAGTGGATCTCCGGATCGTTCATCCAATCCCACTGACCATGCAGCACGTTGTGACCCAGTTCCATGTTCTCGATGATCTTGGCGGTGCCGAGCATCGCGGTACCCCCAAGCCACGCCGGTGGGAACAGGCTCGCGAACAACAGTGCACGCCCGCCGATTTCGAGTGACCGCTGCAGCCGGATGGCGTTTCTGATGTACAGGGCATCACTCTCCCCGCGCGAGGCTTCGATGTCTCGTCGGATCGTGTCGAAGTCGATCCCGAGAGCTTCGACATCGGCCTCGGTCAGGTGGGCGTACATCTTGACATCCGAAATCGCCATATCGTGACGCTACGGCAAGTTACGGAACCGTAGGTTACGCGCAGATGAGATGTGAGTTAGTTCGGAAGTCGTCGCCGGCGCGGTTTGGGTTCGGCAGCTGAGGGCAAGCTGTGCAGGAGGGGCGTTCGGACGATGATTCGGCTGACCGCTCGGGCCACACAACAGTCAGGAGATGTCATGCAGAAAGTGTTGATCTTCGCAGCGGGCGCGGCCGCGGGTTTCGTCCTGGGCACTCGGTCCGGTCGACAATCCTACGAGAAGATGCGGCATCAGTCCCTCGAGCTCTGGCACAACCCCACCGTGCAGGAGAAGGTGAGCGAGGCGACGGAGATCGTGAAAGACAAAGCTCCGCAGGTGCAGCACAAGGTCGGCGAACTGGCGAAGAAGGCTACCCACCGCGGCACGGACACGAGCGCGACGGGCGCCCCCACCAACGGAGTGTCACTGGAGGAAGCTGCGGGTCGCACTCCGACGACCACGGAACCGGCGACCGTTACTTCGCCGACGGAGGGCAAGCACACCCAAAGCCCGAACTGACCGGACAGGCAGTGTTGCGGGCGGCTGATTCCTGCGCATTCCGACGTGAGTGCGCGGCATACTGTGGCAGTGGTTGCGAGGCGAGGATGGTCGAGCACGCAGTGCCGTGGGGGTCGCTGTGGACACTGATGAGCTCCGCGGCTCGAATGCACCCCCGCAGGGTGGAAGTTTCCGGTTCTACCTCGACGGCCAGCGCTGGGAATGGTCCGACCCCGTCGCCCGGATGCACGGCTACCACCCAGGCGAGGTAACCCCCACCACCGAACTGCTGCTCTCCCATAAGCATCCTGACGACCAACCTCAGGTCGCGGCCCTCTTCGACAAGATGATCCACGCCGGTGAGCCGTTCAGCAGCAAACACCGCATCATCGACACCGAACGGCGCATCCACCACGTCATCGTGGTCGGCGATCGAATGCTCGACGAGAACGACCAGGTCATCGGCACATCCGGATATTACATCGACGTCACCGAAGCGTTGGAAACCGACCTCCGCGAGTTCAACGCGGCGCTCACCGAGGCCGTCGCCGAACTCGAACAATCGCGGGCGGTGATCGAGCAGGCCAAGGGTGCACTCATGCTCGTCTACGGCATCTCCTCGGAACGCGCCTTCGGCATCCTCACCTGGCGTTCACAGGAGACCAACACCAAACTTCACACCCTCGCCGAGCGTTTCGTCGACGCACTCGCCGCCGAGGCGACCCTCCCCGAGTCGTTTCGCGCCCGGTTCGACCACTTGCTCCTGACCGCACACGTGCACCCCGACGGCCAGCCGGGGGCGCAGGACTGACTCACGGCCGACACCCCAGCACGGAACCTGGACCGAGTCAGGCATCCCTCCCTATGCGGTGGTGACGTCGGGCGGGTCGGGAAGGTCGACGCCGAGAACGAAGTCGAGCCAGATGAGTGCGTCGGCCAGGGTTTCCGCGCGCATGGTGAGGTCGAATTGTTGCTCGGCGGCGGTGAGCGACCGCTCCACTTCCGCGTGATCCTCGGCGAGGAAGGCCGACACGGTCCGCAGCACCCACCG
Organism: Rhodococcus sp. LB1; assembly: GCF_001583455.1. Taxonomy (NCBI): domain Bacteria; kingdom Bacillati; phylum Actinomycetota; class Actinomycetes; order Mycobacteriales; family Nocardiaceae; genus Rhodococcus; species Rhodococcus sp. LB1. The sequence goes on from NZ_LTCZ01000173.1 coordinate 10,507, forward strand.
CGCCGATGCCGGTAGGGCGTCGACGTCGACGTACCCGCCGTCTGTGAAGCGGAGGTCGAGGATGAACCGCTCCCCTGGACCCGCGGCGCCCAGGCGCGCGATGACCACGCCGACGATGGCATCGACGACCCAGGCGAGCACCTCGCCGTATTGTGGCCGCTCTCCGTCTGGGTGCGGTTCGGCGCACACTCGGGATATCTCGAACGAGAACTGAGCGGCGTCGCGGTCCCCGACCAGTTGCATCAGCCGACCCCCGAGAGCTGCGGCAGTCGGGCTGGTGGGGCGGCCTGCGTTCGATCCCATACTGGAGAGTGCCCGGCCCCGGGAGCAGTCACACAGGCCGCCATCACGCTCTTGCGCACATCACTGGCTGCTCCGACAACGTCGCAGTTGGCCGGACAGGTACCGCTCGGCGCGGCGCTACCTCTGCCTCTCCGCCTTGCATGTCGTGAACGGCAGCACGAGGCGGGACCGGTGCGCGGCGTCCCGGTAGATCTTGTGGGTGACCGGGCGGCCCACCGGCAGATGGAAGGCATCGGGCGGCAGCAGCGCGTTGTGCGCGTCGGCCAGCGGTTCGTTGTTCGAGAGCTCCACGGTCAGAGCGTGTCCCGGCCGGAACGTCGCGGCAAACGGGTAGAGGCGCAGCACGTACTCCTCGATCGTCCCGGGCTCGACCGGCACAGCGCGGGTATGCGGGTGGTGCGGGTTGCCCTCGGTGGTGCGCTCGTCGAGTTCGCGGTGCGAGGCCTTGAGGTAACCGGACGTGATCAGCTGGCGCCTACCGTCGGGCGCGGAATCCCACAGACGCAGAATGAAGTTCGTGTCGTCCTGGTCGATCTCGGCGAAGATGTGCGCGGCGCCGGTGCCGATCAGTTCCGTGGGCTCCTCGAACGGCTCGGTGCTCCAGCGCAGCATCGACACTGTATCGGTGACTGTGAGCGGCGCCTGGTAGAAACCGTCCGGTGCGGCGTATTCCGCACCCATCCGCTCGGGCTCCGTGGACAGCGTGCCGCGCGGGCGCAGGTACAGCGACCGGTACTCCACGTCCTTCGGCGGCCACTGACTTCCGGTCACCCGCTCACGCGAGCCCTCGACGAAGACGTTCACCGCGGGCTCGTCCATGATCCCGTTGTCGATGCCCTTGATCCAGTAGTCGTACCACCGGAACATCTTGTCGTGCTCCTCGATGAAGGGGCGCGACTGCATGGGCGGGTACGGGCCGATGTCCAGCTTCTTCGGACCCTTCAGCGCGTCGAAGAGTTCGATCGTGCCGTCGACCGTCCAGCCGCGACCCTGGTCGATCTGGAGATAGACGGGGATGTCGATGTTCGGGGCCAGGGTGACGGGGTTGCGCTCCTCGTACCAGTCCCCGTCCAGGTCGTTCATCACGATGTCGAACCAGGCCTCGTGGTGCTTCGGGTAGTTCAACACGTGGACCAGGTTCGGCCAGGCGGCCACGTCCGGATCCTCGAGGCGCTCGGCGACGCGCTGCTTGATCTCCTCCGGGGAGTACGTCTCGAGCACGCGGGACTTGACGTTGTCGGTGAAGGCCCATCCGGAGTCGCCGCCGCGGCCCTCGCGGGCGGCGCGCGGCATGAACCACATGATGCCGCCGTGGTAGGTGGTCTCGTAGAAGTCGTAGTGCCCGCCGCTGACGAAGATCGCCTTCAGATGCGGCGGACGCTCCGCGGCGGCGAGCACCTGCATCGACCCGAAGTAGGAGATGCCGATCATCCCGACGTTGCCGTCGCACCATGGCTGCTCGGCCACCCACTCGATGAAGTCGTACGCGTCCTGACCCAGGGAGACGCCGCCGCCGGCGTTGTAGTTGCCGATGTGCTCACCCTCGGAGGCGCCGGAGCCGCGGAGGTCGCCGATCACGTGTACGTAGTCCTCTTCGACGACGCGTGCGATGTCGCCCGCCTCGATGCAGCCGTCCCACATCGGACTGGGCCGTCGCTGCGGCGGCGTGGTGAGGGCGAGGGCCTGCAACTCCTTGCCGTACGGGCTCAGGGCGACCAGCGCGGGCCGGGGCTTGTCCTCCACCCCGGAGTACGAGTCGGCGACGAGCGTGACACCGTCCCGCATCGGCACCCGGAGGTCCTTGCGGACGGCAATCTTCTGCCCACCCGCATCCAACGTTCGAAGATCCGTCATGAGTGCGCGACTCTCTTTCTCTGTCAAGACTGTTGGTTGAACTGCGTGCGATGACCGTGCAGCGTCGTGAAGAACGGGGACGGTTCGAGCGTGGGGTCCCCCTCGTAGCCGAGTTCCTCCGCCACCCGGGCGAACGGCGAATACGCCGAGTCCGTTTCCTGCAGACCGTCCCGCAGATACCGATGGGCCGCGTCGCTGACCCGCGCCTGGATGTCCACACTCTCCTGGAGGGCATGTCGAGCCTGGTCGCTGTCGAGCTCTACTCCGTAGGCCACGCCGTCCGCCCGGCGGTACGGATGCCCCAGATACAGGTGCTGTGGACGGATCTCGTCACGCAGATACTGCACGCTCGACCGGTAGGCGACCGGATCCTCGTAGCCGGGAAAGCCGTTGGCGGCGCCGTGGACCTGGACGGCGTCGCCGACGAACACGGAGTTCTGGCCGTCCACCACGTAGGCGACCGATCCGGCGGTGTGGCCGGGGATGGAATGCACCGAGACGGTGACATCGCCACCGAGGGACAAGGTCTCGCCGCCCCGGAGCAACCTGTGCGGCTCCATCTCCCCGGAGATGGCCGCCTGCGCCGTCGCCGTCTGCTTCGCGGCACCCTGCGGGTCGTGCAGGTACTGCCCACGCACCGCCACGTACTCGTCCACGTGCGCCTGCCGCGATCGCAACAGGTGCGCGTCGGCCTCGTGGATCACGACCTGGGCACGCCTGCCGGTGAGTTCCCACAGGGCGTGCGCCCCGCCGAGGTGGTCGATGTGGCCGTGGGTCAACAGGATCCAGCGGACATCCTCGATGCGCCGCCCGAGCGCCGCGAGCGCGGGGGCCATTCCCGCGGCGGGCGACGAGGCGATGCCGGTGTCGACGATCGCCGGCTCAGGGGCGTCGATGAAGAAGCTGTACAGGCCGAATCGACCCCACGGCGAGACGAGGGGGTGAATCTTCACGTCCTGCGTCATGTCACTTCCCCGGAGCGGACCGAAGGAACTCGGCCGTCTCCTCGAACACCCTCTGGTACTCCGGGATCCAGGAGAAGTTCTGGACGAACCCGTGGTTGGCACCGGCATGACGACTGACCGTCGCGTCCACTCCGGCCTCGTTCAGCCGCGCGCCGTAGAGTTCGCCCTCGTCGCGCATGGGGTCGAACTCGGCGGTGACGATCAGCGCCGGGGGCAGCCCGGTCAGATCCTCACGCTTGATCGGGGAGACCAGCGGGTCTGCCGGATCCGCACCGCTGTCGAAATAGAAGGCGTTGAAGGGCTTCAACCCCGCGGTCTCCACGCCGTACCCTTCGGCGTTCTCCCGCAGGGAGGCGTAGCGGTCGATGTCGAAGTCCAGGTCCAGCGACGGGTAGAACAGGACCTGGTGGGTGATGCGATCGAATCCCTCGTCGTGGGCCGTCGCGGCGACGGCGGCGACGAACGTGCCACCCGAACTGTCGCCGGCCAGTGCGAGTGTCGAGCCGTCCCACTCCAGGTCCCCGCCGTTCTCCGCCACCCACCGGACCACCCCGAGGCAATCCTGGAGGCCGGCCGGGAATGCCGCCTCGGGTGCCCGGCGGTAGTCGACGGAGACGACCTTCAGCCCGGTCTCCATCGCCAGGGACCGTGCGACGTGGTCGTGCGTGTCCAGGCTTCCGAGGAAGAACGCGCCGCCGTGGAAGTACACCAGCAGTCCGTAGGAGTCGGCGTCGACCGGTGTGTAGATCCGGACGGGTACGTCCCCTGCGGTGCTGTCCTCGACTGCGTGGAGCGGCAGGCGCTCCTCGACGGGAGTGACCTGTGCCTGCTCGCCGGCGCGCATGGCCGCCGGGTCGAGCGGGCCCTCGGGCGGGGCGGGCAGGTTCGCGATCACCTGGGCGATCTGGGGGTGTAGCGGCATGTCAGTGACCTCGTTTCTTACTTCGCGGCGGACGGCTGAGCAGCGGGTTTCTGACCGGGGAAGACGTCGTCGACCTCGTCCTCGGCCCACCCCTGACGCGAGATGCGCTGCAGCTCATCTGTCATCGGCTTGCGGGTCGCCTGGTACAACGCCAGCGCGTCTTTGACGGAGTCGGCTTCCTGCAGGGCGTCGGCGAGTGCGCCGGCGTCCAGGATCGCCGAGTTCGCACCCTGCCCCTGGTGGTGCAGCATCGAGTGCGCTGCGTCGCCGACGAGGACGACCGAGTCGGAGTGCCACTGCTCGACCGGGTCGATGTCGTAGACCGCTCGAATGCTCACGGTGTCCAGGTCGAGGCCTCGTGCGATGTTCACGATCCGCTCGTCGAAGCCCTCGACGGTTGCCATGATGTCGTCCTTCGTGATCTGCGGCGCCCAGGTGCCGTCGGGGCACAGGGCGGTGATGTCGAAGGACACCTGGCCCCGGTGGCGCAACGGCAGCAGGTACACCTTCGTACCCCTGCCGATGTACATCCGGAGGTTGTCGTCGACGACCATTCCGTGGGCGTCGTCGACGGAGATCACGGCGCGGTAGGCGTGCTCCCCGGAGAACACCGGATCCTTGTCGCTGAAAATCTGCTGGCGCACCACCGATTTGATGCCGTCGGCGCCGATGACCAGATCGGCTTCGACGGTCTCGCCGTTGGCGAACGTGAGGACGGAGCGGTCGCCTCGGTCCTCGACGGTCTCGAGCTTGTGACCGAGGCGCACCATGCCCTCGGGGAGCACGCCGAGGAGAGCGTCGATGAAGTCCCCGCGGTGGATCAGGTGGGTCTTGGTCTCCTCGTCGTAGTCGTCGATTCCCGGCCACGCCTCCTTCAAGATCGGATCATTGGTGGCGGTGAGGATCTCGAAGTAGTCGCTCGGCGAGCTGACCTTCGCGATCGCGTCGAAGATCCCCCACTGACGGAAGCGGTGCATGGTGGAAGGACGCAGCCCGATGCCGGCGCCGACCTCCCGAACCGCGGAGGCCTGCTCGTACACGGTGACCTCGGCGCCGAGCAGGCTCAGGGCCTTGGCCGCCGCAGCGCCGGCGTACCCCGCGCCGACGATGGCGATGTTCAGGTTCTTCAGCTCTGTTGGCTGCATGTTTCTCGTCCTTGTCAGTTCTGAATGGTCAGGAAATCGGCGGGGTTCTCGACGAACAACTTGGTGATCGTTGCCTCGTCGATACCGGCCTCACGGAGGTCGGGGATGAGGTCCTCGAAGAGGTAGTTCACGGTGTGGCCCTTGACTCCCGGCCACCCGAGCGGGCTGCAGTTGGCGTCGACGCCGGCGAGCGCCTTGTCCAGGTGGCCTGCTCCGAGGAACCGGAGGAAGTGGTCCAGGCGCTCCTTGCGCGGACGGGCCCAAAACGGCGGATCCTCGAGTTCGGTCTCGTAGCCGAACGTGTCGAAGCCGACGCGACCGCCCTGTTCGGCGATCCAGGTGTCGCGCGTCTTCTCCGCGTTCACGCCGTCGTCGACGTGCCCGAACAGCACGCGGTCCAACGGCAGGCCCTCTTCGTGGAAGATGGCGATCGCGTTCTCGGCGTCGATGGCCAGGTGCGTCAGGATCGGCACGCCGGTGCTCAGGGCGGCGCGAGCCGCGGCGCGGTAGATTCGCTTGTCCAGCTCCGTCATTCGGCCACCGCGGCTCACCCCGACCTTGATGACGCCGGCGCGGCTGCCGGTGTCCCCGATGCCGACGGTGATCTCGTGGACGAACTGCCGCGTCAGGTACTCCACGCTCGCCCGCTCGAAGAACGGCAAAGCGGTGTCGCCGCCGACGAATCCGGTGCACGCGACGATGTGGACTCCGGTCTTCGCGGACAGCGACTTGTAGTAGTCGACGTCACGACCGTTGCAGATTCCGGTGACGTCGACGAAGGTCCCGCCCCCGTACTGGTGGAACTTGCGCAGCTTCGGGACGGTCTCCTCGTACCGCTCCTCGGGGGTCTTCCACCATCTCGTATCCAGCTCGGAGCCGGGCATGCCGTACCCGATGTGCTCGTGGATGGCGACGATGCCCAACTCTTCGGTCGGGATCGGCCCCAGGACTGTATTGACTCTCGACACAACAACTCCCCTTCGGGAAAGACGACACTTCGATTGCGGATTTCGCGCGGTCAGCGCACCGACAGCAGTTCGCGCGGGTTGTCCACGAGGATCCGCTGGACGTCCGCGTCGCCGAGCCCCTGCGCGGTGAGGAGGGGTACGAACGTCGACAGGACGTAGCTGAACGGGACGTCGCAGTCGGGCTGTCCCTTGGCGACGCCGATCGTGCTGCTCGAGAGCAGGATTCGGTCCCCGTGGCCGGCCTCGACCAGCTCGCGCACCACGACGGCGCGTTCACTGTCGGTGATGTGGGCGCCGTTGTCCGGGCCCACGTGGTCCAGGGCGACGAAGGCGCCGCGGCGGGCGATCTCGAGCGGGGCGCCGGCGGCGACCGCGTCCTTGCGGTCGAGCCCGCCGACGACGACGCGGTGGGCGGGCAGCTGCTCGTCCACGACGATCTCGAGGTCAGCCGCCGCGTCGTGCCCGTAGCGAAGGGAGACCGCGACGCCGGTATGCAGGGCGGCCCGGGCCGCGCCGCGGAACAGGCTCTCGTCGGTGGGGGTCATGCCTCCGCGGGTCGCGGTGGTGGTCACCAGACCCGCGGCGCCCCGTCGTTCGACCCGTGGGATCACCATGCCATCGGTGATCTCCTTGGTGAAGAGCTCGGCGAACTTCTCCGCGGGCCACGGCGTCGGCGGATTGGTCTGCGGCGTCAGGAAATAACCGCCGAGCATCTCTTCCGGGCCCATGCCCGTCGACGCGACGATGTGCACTCCGGTCGAGCGGGAGAGCGCCTCGTACAGGTTCACGTCGCGACCGTGGAACATGCCGGTGCTGTCGACGATCGTCCGTCCCCCGTGGTCCCGGAAATCCGTCAGCTTCGCCGCCAGGATCTCGAAGATCTCGGCGCGGTCCATGGCGATGTCGAACGCATGCTCTGCGCCGGGAACCGCGGAGAGCAGCGCCTCGTGAACCGAGACGACTCCCAGCTCGTCGGCGGGAACGGGGCCGAGGACGGTGTTGACGGTGTTGCTCTCGGCGGTCTGGGAGCCCTTCAACGGCACTTCCTTTCGTCAGCGTCATGTCTGCATGACGTGCTGCGCATCACAGTAGGGATTAACATTACAGACTGTCAAGTGAGTGCATTGGAAGGCATGTGACTTTGCGGGCAGGTTCGTGGCTGTACTGCGGATAGAATCCGGGCCATGTCTCTCCGTGCCGCACAGAAGCAGATGACCTACGAGCTCTTCCTCGCGAAGGCGCTCGAGCTGTTCGGCGGGAAGGGCTACTCCGCGACCACGATCGACGACATCGCCACCGCCGCCGGCTCCACCCGGACCACCTTCTACCTGCATTTCTCGTCGAAGGCCGAGGTGATGAGCGCGCTGCTGACGAAGGTCGACGCGATCCTCACGACGGCCGACGACCCGACGCTGAGCGCGGTGGTCGCCTCCGGCTCGCGCGACCTGATCCGGGAGTGGCTGGACCGCAAGTTCTCGCAATGGGACGAGATCAAGCCGTACCTCACCGCGTCGTTCCAGGCCGCACACGAGCCGGACGTCGCGGCCAAGACCGAGCAGTGGTTCGAGGACGCGGTCGGTCAGATGACCGCGGGGCTGGATCGGGCGAAGCGCTTCCCGCCGGACCGTCGCCAGGTGCGCTGCGTGCTCGCCTTCGGCCAGCTCGAGTACCTCTCGCGCCGCTACTTCTCGGTCGGCTGGCGGATTCCCCGCGAGGTCTGCCTCGACGAACTCACCGACTCCTGGTGCCACCTGCTCGCGTCGGACAACTGAGGCTCGAACGTCGTCGCTTCGACGAGGATCTCCCGCAACCAGCCGATGAACGCCGCATCTGCCAGACGCGGGTTCCACACCATGTCGACCCTCAACGGTGACAGCGGCAGCGGGAATTCCTCGATCCGGAGGTCGACCCGTTCGCGCATCGCGACCGCGACCCGAAGGGTGTGCACGGCCACGCCACCGGCCGTCGCCACCAGATGCGGGATGAGCAGGTGATCGGAGACGAGTTGTCCGATCCGGTATTGCACGCCGTGCGCGTCCATCGCCGCGTACGGCGCCACCCGGTGCCGCGAGTCGTACGTGACGTGCGGCATCGAGGTGAGTAGGTCCAGAGCAGACGCTTCGGGATCACTGTCCGGATGGGCGATCACCACCCAGCGGTTCTCGTACAGCCGTTCGCGCGGGTACGGCGAAGTGAACGCCTCGGACAGGAGTACGACGTCCACCCCTTCGTCGGTGAAGTCGCTTGCCTGAGGCTCGACGAAGTTGCGCACCCGGAGGGTCGCATTCGGTGCCCGCTCCGCGATCAGACGCGCCGACGCGGGCCCGACGACGAATGCGGTGCTGGTGGTCATCGCCATCGTGATGGTTCGGCTGTCGTGGGCAGGGTCGAAGCCCGGAAAGTTCACCACCTCGGCGGTCTGCCGCAGCACTTCACGCAGTGGCGCGATGAGTTCCAACGCACGCGGGGTGAGCACCAGGCCGCTGCCCTGCCGAGTCACCAGGTCGTCACCGATCATTCGGCGCATCCGTCCCAGGGCATGACTCATCGCGGGTTGGGACATGCCCACCCGGGCCGCGGCGCGGGTGACCGATCCCTCTTCGAGGAGCGCCAGGAGCGGCACCAGCAGATTGAGGTTGACCGAGGCGAGCCGCTCCAGGCCGAGATCACTCGAATGATCCCTGGGTTGGTTCATCCACACGAAGTTACGCGTCCTTCTCCCGAACCGTCGGCGTCATGCTCCGGCCGAGGCCATGCGGCGCAGTCTCGGGATCGGGATCCGGTGGTTGACGGCGATCGCGACACCGTGACCGTCGTCGTGAGTCCAGCGCATCACCGACGGTCCGCGCGGGCTGTCCCCGAGGAGGAACTCGGGTTCACCGGCAGCCGGCAGGTCGCCGGTGGCCTTGAGGTTCAACCCGAATTGCTCGGTCCAGAAGTACGGATCGAAGTCGAGTTCCGGCGCCTCGTCGCCGGCCAGTAGTGCGAGGGCAGCGACCTTGGCCTGTTCGATGGCGCTGCTCCACAGCGGAATCCGGCGCACTCCCGTCCGCGTCGGGACGGCCGCGACGTCCCCGGCCGCGACGATGCCGGGCCCGATCCGTCCCCGAGAGTCCGCCTCGAGGCGGCCGCCGGTCATCAGTCCGCAGGCGGCCAGCCACTCCGTGTTGGGGATGTCGCCGATCGCGCTGACGAGCAGGTCGGCCGCGACCCGTGATCCGTCCCGCAGGACCACCCCACGCGCATCGTCGATCCCGGCGGCCGAGCCGACGACGATAGTGAGTCCCCGGGCGACCGCGGCCGCGGCGAACGCGTCGGACAGGCAGGGCCCCAGATGCGACAGCATCGGCCGGCCGTCGGCCACCAGCGTGACCCGGCATCCCGCCGACAGGGCGGCGGACGCGATTTCCATGCCCAGCGGACCGGCCCCGACGACCACCACCGACGGACGGGCAGCCAGCCGTTCCCGGAGAACCAGGGCATCGTCCAGGGTGCGCAGGGTCAGCTCGACGCTGTCTTCGCCACCCAGACGCCGGGCCCGGGAACCGGTGGCGATCACCAGTCCGTCGTAGGGCAGATCCGAACCGTCGTCGAGACTTACCCGGCGGGACTCGACGTCGAGGCCGACTGCCGCCACCCCGAGCACCTCGGCGGCCTCGTGCGTGGGCGGCGCCAAGGCGTGGGAACCGCCGTCGACCAGGAGCCCCTTGGAGAGCGCTGGTCGCGAGTACGCCGCCCGGGGTTCGTCGCCCACGATGGTCAGGTCGCCGTCGAAACCTGCGGCACGGAGGCTGTCACACGCGGTCTGGCCGGCGATCCCGTTGCCGATGACCAGAATCCTCCGGGGAGCTTCGGTGAGTTTCATGCGAGTGTGAGTGCGGCCACGGGACAGACCCGGACAGCGGCGCCGGCGTCAGCGAGTTCAGGGCTTCCCTCGGAGAGCTCTTCGACGTCGAGGATCAGTTCGCCCTCGTCGTCGAGGTGCATCAGATCGGGAGCGATCTCTTCGCACAGTCCGTGGCCCTCACAACGGGGCCGATCGATCACGATTCTCATGCCGGGACCACCTTCAGGATCTCGAGTGTGTTGATGGAGCGGGTGATGTTGCTGGGCAACCGAACCGGATCGGCGGCCACCAGACGCTGTGCGTGGACGGCCAGTGCCCCGATGACGGCGTGAGCTTCCAAGCGTGCCAGGCCCTGGCCTGCGCAGCCGTGCGGGCCGTAACCGAAGGAGAGGTGGTCGACCGGGTTCCGTTCGACCAGAAAGGCGTCCGGGTTCTCGTAGTGTCGCGGGTCGCGGTTGCCGGCACCGAAGAGGATCGCCACCTGGGAGCCGGCAGGCACCAGGGAGCCGTCGATGATGACGTCCCGGGTGACGAGGCGCCCCCAGGCATGCACCGGCGCCCAGAATCGGAGTATCTCGTTGAAGGCTGCCGGCACCAGGGCGGAATCCCTTCGTACCAGGTCGAATTGGTCGGGGAAGGCCGAGAACAGTGCGACGATGTTGCCGAGCGCAGCGATCGTGGTGTCCACTCCGGCGCCCAGGTACTGGTGGATGATGTGGCCGGCGGTTCCGGGAGGTATGGCGCCCCGGTCCGCGGCGTCGAAGATGCGGCGACCGACCGACCCCGGCGCCAGATCCTCGGCCCGGACGCCGGTGCACCAACCGTAGAGTTCGCCGGCGATCGGGAAGTTTTCCGCAGTCCGCTGGTTCATCGGGCCGATGACCTCCATCGCGGCCTGTCCCCAGCGCAGCATGTTGTCGCGCACCTCGCCGGTGAAGCCGATCAGGTCCGCGACGACCACGAGCGGAAAGACACGGGCCAGCGCATCGATGGCCTCGAACGAACCCCGCGCTACCAGGTCCGCGACCAGCGCATCGGCCTTGGTTTGGATCCTGTCCCTGATTCCCCGCAGCGCCCGTGGGGAGAGGTTCTCGGTGAGCGTCGCGCGCAGTTCGGCGTGGATCGGCGGGTCGGAGGCAAGCGACGTGCCTTGCAGTGCCTCGTTGACCATGGGGTTGAAGCCGATCGTCCGGGACGAGAACGTGCCGGGGTCGGCCAGTGCGTCGCGGATGGCGTCGTACCGGGTCAGGGCGTAGACGTCGTTGGCGGGCAGATGCACCACCGCGCCGAGATCGCGGAGTTCGGAATATGTCGGATAGGGGTCGGTCAGGATCTCGTCGGCGAAGAGGTCGATAGCGGAACTAGCGGGTGTGCTGGTCATGCACCCAGTGAAGTGACTCCACTCACATAAATCCAACTCATATTGTGCATATTGGAACATGCAGCCTATTGATGTGAATGTCCCGCGCTTCACAGGAAAGTGCCAGCGACTTCACGGGTCGACCGGATTCTGTCTACTTACGCTCCTCCCATGCGAACTCAGAACTCCCGTGTCACCCCACCGAAGAAGTTGATCGTCGTGTCCTCGATGGTGATGCTTCTCGGACTCTCACTCGCCGCATGCGGGACCGACAGCGACACCACCCAGACGACTGCGTCCACGTCCGCTTCGAGTTCTGTCGCATCGACTGCTGCCACTGCCGACGCAGGCAGCGTCGTCGCCAGTGCCGAGGCCTTTGCGGCGACGTTGACCGACGATCAGAAAGCGCTACTGCAACAGGAGTATTCGTTCGAGAATGCGCAGAAGTGGTCGAATCTGCCGCAGGCACTGCTCCGAGGCGGTCAGGGGCGGATCGGCCTGCAACTCAGCGACCTCGACGACACTCGAATCGCCGCGCTCGACACCCTCTTGCAGGCGGTCACCGGCTCGGCTGCGGGCGACGGGTACGACGAGATCCAGCAGCTGCTCAACGCGGACGACTACCTCGCGGCCAACGGCGGCGGAACCGACTACGGCCGCGGCAACTACTACATCGCCTTCCTCGGCACCCCGTCCGATTCCGGGACGTGGGAATTGCAGTTCGGCGGACACCATCTGGCCTTCGCCAACACCTACGTCGACGGCGCTCTCGTCGGTGCCACCCCGTCGTTCCGCGGGGTCGAACCGTTCGGCACGTTCGAGCAGAACGGCACGTCGAATTCCCCGCTCGCCAATGAGCAGTCTTCGTTCGCGGCGATGCTCGCAGGAATGTCCACCGAGGAGCTGGCCACGGCGAAGCTCGATTCCGTGTACAGCGATCTGGTGCTCAAACCCGGCAACGACTGGGCATTCCCGACCACCAAGGAAGGCGTCCAGGTGTCGACGTTCACTCCGGAACAGAAGCAGCTGGTGATGGCCGCGGTCGCCACCTACGTCGACGACATCGACGACGCGGACGGGGCGACCATCTTGGCGAAGTACGAGAGCGAGCTGGACCAGACGTACGTCTCGTACTCGGGTAGCACCGGTGTGACGGAGCAGAACGACTACGTGCGGATCGACGGACCGTCGGTCTGGATCGAGTTCTCGATGCAGCACGGCATCGTGCTGTCCGGGAACCACCCGCACTCGGTGTGGCGTGACCGGACGACGGACTACGGCGGAACGCAGGAGTGATCTCCCCTCGGCTTCGCAAGTCGGTTGCGCGGTTGATGCTGGTGCTCTCATCGATCGGACTGTGGCTGATCGGTGGTACCGCGCAGGCTCACGTTCTTCCGACCACCACCATCGAGCTCGACGTTCGCGCCGCGGAAATCGATGCTGCTCTGACGATTCCACTGAGCGACCTGGAGGCGGCAAGCGGGATCGACCTCGGATCCGCCGGTCAGAGCGGGATCGACGCGCATTCGAGCGAACTGCTGGACTATCTCGAGAATCATTTCGCGCCGACCACGCTGGACGGCCGGCCGTGGGCGGTCACCTTCGACGAACTCACCCTGAGCTCGGCGGAGGACCTCGGTACCGGAATCTATGACACCCTCACGACGACGGCGCATCTCGTTCCCCCCGCCGGAGCCGATGAACGCTCGTTCGATCTCGGCTACGACGCGGTGATCCATCGCGTCGTCACCCATGTCGTCATGGTGACCGTACGATCCGACTGGTACACGGGAACAATAGATTCCGGGCGAGAGATCGGCACCGTCGGAGTGGACTCCGTCACCGGCGACATCACACCACTGACAGTGCACCTCGACGACGGAAGCGCCTGGCAGGGATTCGTCAGTATGGTCTCGCTCGGCATCACGCACATCCGGGAAGGAACGGACCACCAACTGTTCCTGCTCACGTTGTTGCTACCCGCTCCGTTGCTCGTCGCCGCGCGGCGCTGGGGTGGGCCGGCGCGGCCTGGAGTGGCGGTGCGCAAGATAGCTGCGATCACGCTGGCGTTCACCGTCGGCCACTCGGTGACTCTCGCGTTGGGCACGATCGGCTTTCCGGTTCCGCAGCAGCCCGTCGAGGTTCTCATTGCGATCAGCATTCTCGTCGCTGCCGTTCACGCAATCGTGCCGATCTTCGTCGGCCGTGAAGCGTTGATAGCGGGGATGTTCGGTCTCGTCCACGGTCTCGCGTTCTCGGCGACGCTCACCGAACTCGACCTCACCGGTGGGCAACTCGCAGTCAGCCTGCTGGGTTTCAATATCGGCATCGAGCTGATGCAACTCGCCGTCGTCGCTGTCGTGCTGCCGCCGCTCATCGTGCTCGCGCGGACCCGCATCTACCATCCCGTTAGGGCAGCCGCAGCCGTACTGGCCGCGGCAGCCGCAGCCGGATGGGTGTTCGATCGGGTGGGGTTTCCCAACATCGTCGCCGACGCGGCAGACAGCCTGGCCGACGTGACGCCGTATGTCGTTGCCGCTCTGTGGATTGCCGCGGTCGCTGTGGCTGTTCTACTCCTGCGGGGCCGCCTCGTCGGGACGGCCGGGCCAGACGCGTTCCGCAAGGGAGAGGACCGGCGGCAGGGCCGGGTTGTCCGA
>NZ_LTCZ01000174.1:0-6630 GCF_001583455.1 Rhodococcus sp. LB1
GAGGTATCGAGGTATCGAGGACCAGCGTTGCCGTGTGTGATGGTCACCGGTATTCGAGGGTGTTGAACTCGGTCGGCGTGTCGACGATTCCCTTGCCGAGTTCTGGAGCGATCCTCGAAATCTCGACCCCGAGCCACTCCGACGGGGTGCGCACCGGCGTCAGTGCTCCATCTCTCAGAAGCGCCCGCGACTGCCCAGACCATGTCCCCGACGCCGATGCGGTGATGTCGACTGCTGGGCCGAGCGCGAGCTGCAGGCGTGAGGCCCATCCGCCACCCACTTCGAACGCCTCACCGTTGACGGTACAATCCGGATCAGCAAGTTGTGAAACAAAAGTCGCCACGTGCTCGGATTGGAAGTGATGTTCGAAGACTTCGCGAACCACTGGGTCGGGAAGTTCCGCGGTCATCCGACTCCATGCTGATGGAAGGATGCAATTCACCGTGATACTGGTGCCGGTGGTTTCGAAGGCAAGGCTGTTGGTGAAGCCGAATACGCCAGCCTTGCCCGTGCCGTAAGCGGTGAAACCGGGACTGCCCAACATGCCCACTGATGAGACGTTGATGATTCTGCCGGCGTCAGACTTCAGCAGATGGGGCCAACTTGAACGGGACACCCCAACTGCCGATCGAATGTGCATGTCGCACAGTCTGTGCCAGTCCTGCGAGGTGGTATCAGCGAACAACGTCGTCCCGAGGGCGCCCGCGTTGTTGACCACGATGTCGAGCTGTCCGTAGGAATTGATGGCGTGTGCAACCAGTTCCTCTGGATTGGTCACGACGTCGTAGGCATTGTGAACGGCGGTGCCGCCGCGTTCAGTTATTTCCTTGGCCACCGTCTCCGCGACGTCAGCGTCGCGGTCGTTCACGATGACGCGACATCCTGAATCGCTCAATGCCAGGGCGTGTGCCCTGCCCATTCCGCGCCCGGCGCCAGTCACTATGGCTACTCGGTGCTGAGAAGTCGACTCGGTCACTGCGGTCTCCTCTTGGTAGGTAGTTCTGAGAGTTCGTATCGCAAACCGCGCGGCGGAGGTATCCCGGATGCAGCACGGGACAGAGCGCGCCTTGACTCGCGTGCTCAGTAAACAATCCCAACACGGCTTTGGCAACTGCGTCGGGCCAACCGAGAATGGCCCGCCCACGTGCAAATTTCGGCTTGTAGCCTGTCCGCAGCCCTGGGAAGCTGGCACGGCCGCACTACCAGAACTTCCGGGAGGCCATCATGCCCAGTTCCACCCAGTCCCCCATCGGTCCGGAGCGATTCGACCTGGAAACTCCGGGAGGCATCGTCAGCGTTCTGCGCTCGGGAACGGGAGTCCCAGCTCTTCTCCTGCATTCCGCGGGTGGAGCCCGGGCATGGAGCCCCCTCCACGAGGCGATTGCCGCCCGTCGCACGCTTTTCGCGCCCGACCACCCGGGGTTCGGCCTGTCGGGTGATTTCGCAGACTTCACTTCGGTGAATGACATCGTTGAGCACTACCTGCGGGTCGTCGACCTCTTAGAGCTCGACACTTTCGATCTGATTGGAAGCTCCTTCGGAGGCTGGATCTCGGCTGAATTGGCCGCCCGCGCGCCCGAACGGGTCCGCTCGCTGACTCTCCTCTGCCCCGCCGGGCTCGATCTGCCCGAGGCGCCGGTGACGGATCTGTTCGCCCTGACCCCAGGCGAGATCGTGAGGCACCTTTTCCACTCCCCCGACATGATCGAGCTGGTGCTGTCGACACCCCCCGACGAGGAAGCCGCGGCGGCAGCCGCTCGCGATATGTCCTCGCTTGCGCGATTCGCCTCCGACCCCGTGCTCTGCGACCCTGAGCTGCGTAGCCGGCTGCCGC
Organism: Rhodococcus sp. LB1; assembly: GCF_001583455.1. NCBI lineage: Bacteria > Bacillati > Actinomycetota > Actinomycetes > Mycobacteriales > Nocardiaceae > Rhodococcus > Rhodococcus sp. LB1. The sequence continues at coordinate 1,835 of NZ_LTCZ01000174.1, forward strand.
TCGTAGCGGCACCGACACTCGTCGTGGCCGCAGGTGAGGACCGCATCATCCCGAGCCGGCATTCCGAAATCTACGCGGCGGAGATCCCGGATGCGCGACTTCTCGTGGTCGAGGGTGTCGGACACGTCCTCGACGGTGAAAAGCCGGAGCCGGTCATCGACGCGTGTCTGGAATTCCTGTTCGATCCGCTGAGCGTCGCATCCTGACGCGATTGCGGTATAGCCACTATCCGCTCGCCGGTCACCACGGTGACCGGCGCACGGAACCGGCCGACAGGGTGACTCACGATGGATCGAGTGCGGTTGTCGCCTGAGCGATAGGCAGCCCGGGCGGCGGGCGTCGAAGCGTCTCTGACGGATACTGACCGAAGACAGTGGAGTACTCCCTGGAGAAACGGCCCAGATGGAGGAAGCCGCCTGTGGTGACCGCGACGTCGGTTACGGTCGCATCCGGGGAGGTGCGTCGCATCAACTCATCATGCACGGCTTCCAGCCGAAGGCGTTTGTAGCAGGCGAGCGGTGTCATGTTGCAGTGCGCACGGAAAGCTTCCTGGAGCACCCGTAAAGGGACGCCTATGCGACTGGCGATACGCGGTATGGGAATTGGTGACGCGAGATTTGCCCGCATTTCCGCCATCGCCTGGTCGAGAACCTCGAACGACGCGTCACGAGGTTCCTGATTGATTGCGTCACTGTGGCTGTGCCGAAGCCCGAGGAGCATGCCGGCCAAAACAGCGTCCCTCAATTCCCATCCGAGGGCGACGGGCAATTCGTCGGATCGAGCGTGTGCCAATTGGAGAGCCGTTGCTACCGCCGATCGGACCAAACCGCCGGACTCCCGGTCGACGAAGGGTGTAAAAGTAATGTCGCTGTGGCTTCCAGCAGTTAATTTGCGAGCGCGGCTCGAGACTGCAGTAGTGGGGACGACGAGACATAGCATCTCGTGGTCCTGGCTGCAGGTTAGCCGGAACGGTGTGTGGGGAGAATAAACTACAGCGTCGCCTGTTTCCGAGTGCACGCATTCGCGCCCGACAAACGTCTCTGTCGAACCTTGAAGCATGAAATTGACCGCATAGGAGTCGAGCGGTTGCGCGACTATTTCCAACTCCGATCCGTACCGGAAATGCGTGACCTGAATATCGCCGAGTTGCAGATGGCGAACCCTGGCGCGGAAACCATCACGGTCACCTCCGACGCTCAGGATGTGCGGGGAGAGGAGGGTTGCGACGACGGCTGCTGCCTGTTTCGGGTCTGTGGTGTCGACCAGCAACCTATTGGGAACGTCGCCCATCCTGACGACGGACGGTGCGACCCGTGAAAGTGAGTGCATGTAGCGCCTTCCTCTTGATGCACATGGTGTCTGACCGACGAGGTGACGTCAATCACAGACTGCACTGGTGCTCGACCGAATGTGGATAGGACGTCCGCCGACCTACGCATAGCTTTGCCGTAGCTGAATTGCTGGTTCCACGAGCGTTAACCGAGGGAGATCGCTATGACCACACTTGACACCGAGGCTTCGACGGCGCTCGGCCACATGCATGTCGACAATGCGGACCGGCTCAATCCTGGCGAGGAATTCGAGGCTCTGATGGAACGCATCGAAATGATTGTTCCGTTGGTGAAGGCGAACGCAGAAGAGTGCGAGCGTCGCGGAAGGCTGACCGACGAGGTAATGGACGCCCTGCACGAGACGGGTGCTTTCCGCATCGGCATCCCGAAAATGGCCGGTGGTTATGAACTCACTCCCTGGCAGAGCATTCAGGTGATCGAGAGATTGTCTTACGCCGATCCCTCGACTGGCTGGGCGTTCATGGCACTGCAAATGGCCACGGGATCGACCATTGCCTACCTGGGTGAAGACGCCGATGATCTATTCCCAGACGGCGGATATCGGCTCGTTGCGGGGCAGGCCACCCGCCTGGGAGCCGTCAAGAGGGTTGAGGGTGGCTACCTCCTTTCTGGGCAGTGGTCGTTTGCGTCGGGTTTGCACCACGCCTCCTACGCCTACGCAGCCGGCTTCGACACGGAGACTCAGCGGCCCCTGGCCTTCATCTTCCCGAAAGAGAAAGCGGAGATCGTGGACAATTGGAACGTGATGGGTCTCAAAGCGACTGGATCTATCGATTACTCATGTGACGACCTATTCGTTCCTGACACCCATGTGTATGAGTCGGCCACGGGCACCGCGAAGATGGGAGGAGCCCTGTACAAGACAGGTGCGGCAAATTTATCCGGGATCTGCCATACCGGCTGGGCGCTCGGTGTGGCCCGCCGGATGCTCGATGAGCTGCAGTCTTACGCCGCTGATAAGACAGGGGCCCCGGGCGCGTGGGTGGATACTCAACAGTTCTACGCCGAATACGCTGACGCCGAGGCGAAGTTGGGTGCGGCACGCGCATGGGTACGCGAAGTCTGGCTGAGCAACGAGGCGTCCCTGGACTCCGGGGACCACCTTACGACCAAGCAGGAGAGCCTGACGCGGCTCATGCTCAACCACACGACCCGAACTGCCCAGAGTGTCGGACTCGCTGTACATAAATGGGCTGCTACTGCGGCGATCCGAGAAGGTGACCTCCAGCGACTTTTCCGAGACCTGAACGTTGGCACGCAACACATCACGTCAGGGCCGCAGGTTCTGCAAAGTTGCGGCAAGTACCTGGCGGGCCTCGCGCCCACAGGCCGCTGGTTCTTCCTGAACCTCGACGAGGGCGCGTGATGGTCTATTCCGTAGTCCGCGATGCACGGGCCGATCGGGTTCCTGGAGGGGAGAGATGGACATGACCGAAGTTACGAGAGAGGGCAAAGACGTGGGTGCGTTCGACGACGTGATGAAGAGCAGCGTTGAGGACCGGGACGATTTCTGGCTGCGCGCGTCGGAAATGCTGCAGTGGGTCGAGCCGCCCCTGACCGCGCTCGACAGTACGAAACCTCTGTTTTACCGGTGGTTCCCGGACGGACGGCTCAACGTCGCGCACAATGCGCTGGATCGGCACGTCGAGGCCGGTCGCGGTGACTGCACCGCGCTCGTCTACGACTCTCCAGTGACGGGAGTCAAGCGAATCTACACCTACACTCGTCTGCGCGACGAGGTGGCCGTCTTTGCCGGGGGGCTTCGCGAGCTCGGCGTCAACGTGGGCGACCGCGTGGTGATCTACATGCCCATGATCCCGGAGGCTGTGATCGCGATGCTCGCGTGCGCCCGGATCGGCGCGGTGCATTCGGTGGTCTTCGGGGGGTTCGCGGCCAAGGAACTCGCCGCCCGCATCGACGACGCCACTCCGACCGTAATCGTCTCTGCCACCTGTGGAATCGAAGGAACCCGTGTCATCGAGTACAAGCCCCTCCTGGACCGTGCACTCGAGCTCGCCCATCACGCACCAGCGAGGCAGGTGATTTTCGAGCGCCCACAGGCGACAGCCGTCATGGGTGACAACGACATAGCCTGGACCGACGTAGTTGCGGCCGCCACGCCCGCGGAGGCTGTGCCGGTCCGGTCCACCGATCCGTTGTATATCCTCTATACCTCCGGCACAACCGGCCCACCGAAGGGCGTCGTGCGCGACAGCGGCGGGTACGCGACGGCACTGGCATGGTCGATGCGGAACGTCTACGACGTGGGTCCCGGTCAGGCAATCTTCACGGCGTCGGACATCGGATGGGTTGTCGGACACTCCTACATCGTTTACGGACCGTTGCTCGCCGGCGCAACTACCGTGCTGTACGAGGGCAAACCTGTTGGGACGCCGGACGCGGGCCAGTTCTGGAGAGTCTGTGCCGAACACTCGGTGCGGTCGATGTTCACGGCCCCCACCGCCCTACGTGCGATCAAGCAGGTCGACCCGGACGGGCGACAAGCAGAAATGTACGACCTATCGGAGCTGAAGTACCTCTTCCTCGCCGGCGAGAGGCTCGATCCCGAAACGCACCGGTGGGCCACGGGTCTTCTGAGTGTCCCCGTCCTCGACCACTGGTGGCAGACCGAGACGGGATGGCCGATGGTAGCCAACCCCGCAGGGATCGAGCTGTTGGAGATCAAACCGGGTTCGCCATCGAAGCCACTGCCCGGCTGGGACGTTCGGGTTCTCGATTCCGATGGGCATCCCGTCGCATCGGGCGAAGACGGAGCGATCGCCGCGAAGCTGCCACTGCCGCCGGGTGCATTCTCGAACCTCTGGAACGACGACGAGCGATTCCTCGAGTACATGTCGACGTACGACGGCTACTATCTGACCGGTGATGGCGGCCGCATCGACGCCGATGGTTACGTGTACGTGATGGGGCGCATGGACGATATCGTCAACGTCGCCGGACATAGATTGTCGACGGGTGCGATGGAGGAAGTCCTCGCCTCGCATCCCGATGTTGCAGAGTGCGCCGTCATCGGCGTGGCCGATCCCGTGAAGGGGCAGATACCCCGCGCCTTCGTCGTGTTGAAGTCCAATGTCGATACCTCGGCCGCGGACCACGACGAAGAGATCACTGCCGCGCTCGTGCAACGGGTTCGCGAACAGATCGGCGCTGTTGCGTCGCTGAAGGACGTCGCTGTGGTCCCAGCCCTTCCGAAGACCCGGTCGGGCAAGATCCTACGAAAAACGATGCGTCGCATCGCTGACGGACACGCGGAGAAGGCGCCGTCCACGATCGACGACGCGCGGGTACTCGACGCCCTCGCCCCCGTACTTCGTCGGTCGTCAACAGCGGCGCTGCCCAGCATCGACCGCACAGTGTGAGATGCCGTGTCGGGCGTTGAGCACAAGCCGCTTGTCCATCTCCCTGCCGGAGGGTTTCATGAAT
>NZ_LTCZ01000175.1:0-1737 GCF_001583455.1 Rhodococcus sp. LB1
GTTTTCAGATGCGCTCTCAGTGGGGAATGCCGCCGGCGCCTGACGGACGGCTACGGGTCCACCGAATTCGCAGCTGGTCGGGTACGGGCATCGTGATCGTTCGACCAGACGGATACGTCGGATTTCGGAGCGGCTCCGACACTCAGGGGGCCGCCGAGTGGCTGGAACTGGTCGGAGCGTCTCCGGCACGCTCGACGTGAAGTTGTGGCATCTCCGGTCGGCGGCGGCTGAGGACCGCGATTGGCGACCAAGGGCCCTGGAATGCCTGGATCGGACGGAAGTAGGTTCGGAACAGGCCTGCGAATGTTCCGGGCCCGAGGAGGTTCTGATGGGATTCGCCGATCGTGCTGATGCGGGACGACGCCTGGCCAGACGCCTGCGCGAGTTTCGAGGACGCGACGTCGTGGTGCTGGGATTACCCCGAGGGGGAGTGCCGGTCGCATACGAGGTCGCGAAGTCATTGCACGCCCCTCTCGACGTGATTGTGGTCCGCAAGCTCGGTGTCCCATACCAGCCCGAACTGGCCTTCGGCGCGATCGGCGAAGGCGGGGCTCGGGTGATCAACACCGAAGTCGTAAGTCGGGTCGGTCTGACCGTCACCGACATCGCCGCCGTCGAACGCACCCAGTTGGAGGAACTTCGTCACCGCGCTGAACGATTGCGGGGGAAATTCGGCCGGATCCCGCTGGGGGGACGGATTGCGTTGATCGTCGACGACGGCGTGGCCACCGGTGCGACCGCCCGGGCGGCGTGCCAGGTCGCTCGCGCACAGGGCGCCGCCCGGGTGATAGTCGCGGTCCCGATCGGGTCGCCGCGCCGAATCGACGACCTCGCCGAGGACGCCGACGAGGTCGTGTGCATGCAGACCCCGAAAGGATTGTCCGCGGTCGGACAGGGTTACTACGAGTTTTCCCAGACCACCGACGACGACGTGACCGAACTGCTCGAGCGTGCCCGCGACGGCTTCCGGGAATCTGCCGAGACGGCACCGGTGCGGGACACCGGCGGCGATCCGCCGCTACGCGACGAGGACATCGAAGTAGACGTGGGCCGGGTCCGGTTGGCCGGGCACCTCGTCGTTCCGGAGAACCCCATCGGGATGGTCGTGTTCGCCCACGGCAGCGGCAGCAGCCGGCACAGCCCCCGCAACCGCTACGTCGCCGACGTGCTGAATCGGGCCGGACTCGCCACCCTGTTGTTCGACCTACTCGCTCCCGTCGAAGAAGGCGACCGCACGCTGGTGTTCGACATCGACCTGCTCGCCGAGCGGTTGGTTCAGGTCACCCGCTGGCTGACGACGCAACCGGACACCGCCGGTCTGCCGGTCGGGTACTTCGGGGCCAGTACCGGCGCCGCAGCCGCACTGCGTGCGGGCACCGACTCCCACGTCGATATCAAGGCGATCGTCTCCCGCGGTGGTCGAGCCGACCTCGCCGGTGAGCGTCTGACCGAGGTTCGTACCCCCACGCTGTTGATCGTCGGCTCCCGCGACGAAACCGTCCTCGACCTCAATCGCCGCGCCCAGGCCCTGATCCCGGGCACGTGCCTGATCGAGATCGTGCCCGGTGCCACCCACCTGTTCGAAGAACCCGGCACCCTCGAACAGGCCGCAGTACTGGCCCGCGAATGGTTCACCACCCACCTCCCGTCCACGCTGTCACCCCTGCGCCGAAGTACGGAACGATAGAACCCGAATCCGCAGACAGACATCGACGTGAGTCCGCGAATTGAGGACCG
>NZ_LTCZ01000175.1:1761-11578 GCF_001583455.1 Rhodococcus sp. LB1
CCCCCGCCGCCCATACCAGGACGGCTCCCACGTCAGCGACTGAGACCGCGATCCGCGGCGTCACCATCCGCGCCCTCGGCCCAGGCGACCGTGACGCGGTCGTGCGACTGCACCAGCAGATGTCCGCCCAGGACGCCCACCTGCGTTTCTTCGCTCCGCGCCCGAAACACCTCGGCGAGTTCGCCCAGCTCTGCCGACAGGATTACGCGCATCTCGCGCTCGGCGCCTTCGAAGCTCACGAACTCGTCGGCGTCGCCAACTACGTCGTCACCGACACCACTCCTGGACACATCAGCGCCGAAATTGCACTCACCGTGGCCCGGCACGAACAACAACACGGCATCGGTACCACGCTGGTCCGGCAACTCGGAATCGCCGCCTTCTTCCACGGTGTGGCACACCTGACCGCCGAGATCCTTGCGGAGAACACCCTCATGCTCGCGATCATCACCGAACAGGGCTGGACCGACGCGCTGCACCATCACGGTGCCGCGGTGCATTTCGACCTCGAGCTGGTGTCTCACCGGGAGTTGCACCCCGACCTTCCCGACATTCCGCAGGGAAGGAACCGCAGGCCGGGCCATCCGAAAAGGCAGTCTCTGAACGTAGCTGCTGGTCCGACCACCGCCGCTGGCTCCGGACATCGGCCGTGATCAGTTCTCCGGCAAGCGGGGTTCCGGTGCATCCGCGTGTGGTGTCTGGATCAGCGATTGACGCAGACGGGACCACTGATGGGTCCAGCTCTGCAGGGGTGCCAGTGCCTGCTCGATTACTTCCATCTGATGGTCGAATGCTGACAGTTCTGCTTGCAATGCCTGCACTGTCAACCGCTGGGCGTGTAGTTCCTCGACCACGACGTCGAACTGCGCGGACAACGGTGGGGCCAGCTCGACCAACGTCTGGAGCGACTCCAGCATTCGGGTTACCGGTACCGCGACGGGCTCAGGTATTGCGCTGACCGCCTCGCCTCCCATTGTTCCCATGAGGCGGGCCACGGCGCGTGTTCCCTCGACCAATTCGTCCATCGCCGCGTGAAACAAGCTGTATCGGTGCGTCTCTCCGTGCTCGCTCATCGGCACCACCTTCCTCCAGAATCCTTGCGTACCAACCAGTGTCGACCCGGATTGTGGCGCGCTGATCCCGTGCTTCGCCTGCCAGGTCGTCCGACCTCTGTCGTCGGGCCCGCGCGGACACGGGCAGGCCTACGTCGCGGAACTCCGGAGCGCTCAACGGACGATGAGTAGGGGACACGTGACGGTGTGCAGCAATGCTCTGCTGGTCGAACCCAGCAGCATGCTCGCGAATCCACCCCGCCCACGGCTCCCGACCACCAGCAGTTGCGCCCGCTCGGCCTGCTCACGCAGATTCCGAGCAGGTTGGTCCATGACCACAACCGGCCGGACCTGCACGTCGGGGAAGTCCTCGGCGCGACCGGCCAGGCTCTCGGACAGTATCGCCCGCTCGCGGCTTTCGACCTGCGCCCAGTCGACGTCGCTGGGGAACGGGGCGTACAGGTCGATATCCGACCAGGCGTGAACCGCGACAAGTTCGACCTGCCGCAATGCCGCCTCCTCGAACGCCGCCGAGATCGCCGGCTCGCTGTTCGCCGAGCCGTCGACACCGACCACGACGGGCCCCGAAACGTCGTTGATCTCGGTGTGCGGCAGGCCCCGCACGACAGCGACTGGTGCGTGTGTGTGCGTCACGACCGCCGCACTGACCGATCCCGGCATCGCCCGGTCGAGGATTCCGTGTCGGTTCGCACCGACGACCACCATCAAGGCAGACTTCGACCGCTCGATCAGCTCACCGGAGGGAGCGCCCATGCAGAACGCTGTGTCGACCTCGAGGGTGTGCCCCGGTACGGCCCGGGTGGCCACCTCCTCGGCCCGGACGAGTCGTTTCTTGCCTTCCAGTTCCTCCTCCTCGAAGAAGCTGGCGGGCACCCCGATCGGCGCACCGTAGGCGCCGGGGACGTACCTGGTGGTCACCAGCGTCAGCGGTGCACTCCGCAGCACGGCTTCGTGCGCCGCCCACGCTACGGCCTGCGAGGACGACGGCGATCCGTCGACTCCGACGACGATCGGGCGGCGGGCGGTCATGATGTCTCCTCGGGATTGCACGGATCATCCGGTCCCCACCATCGTCGCCGCAGCCGTGATCGGCGCCGTAGGGGAGAAGGTCCTCATATTCGGTACCGTTCCAGAACTTTGCGCATTTCCGCGACGGCCTTCTGGCGGTTCATCGCATCCGGGATCTGGGCGAGTTGACGCTTGAGGCTCACCGCAAAGTCGGCGTAGTCGTTCTGCCAGTCGCGCCCGATCAGTTGCGCAGCATCCGTGCGGGCGGTGCCGATCAGCTTCGCGGGGGTGCCGGACCGGAGCTGGTAGCTCTCCCCGATGTTCGGGGTGATGATCGAAAGGGAAGGGTCGTCTTCCGACGCCAGTTCGGTCAGCGCCGAGATTGCCCCCGGTTCACCGTGGGTCAGGAAGAGGCTGCCCGAGATTGGCTTCCGCTCCTTGATCCAGTCCAGCAGTTCGGCCTGATCTGCGTGGGCGGAATAGCTGTCGATCCGCCGAATATGGGCTCGCACATCGACGTCGGTGCCGGAAATTTTCACGTGACGTGCGCCTTCGAGGATGACGCGTCCCAGCGAGCCTTGGGCCTGGAATCCGACGAACAGTATCGTCGAATCCCGGCGATGCAGATTGTGCGCGAGGTGATGGCGGATGCGTCCCGCCTCGCACATTCCCGAGGCCGCAATGATGATGACCCCCGACATGCTGTTGATCCGCATCGAGGCGGAAGCATCGTCGACATAGTGGATCGCGGGATGGTGGAAGATGTCCTTGCCGCCGAGATCCTCGAGTTCGCCTGCATGCCTGGCGAAGACGCTGGTCGCGCGGTTGGCCAACGGTGAGTCGACGAAGACCGGAACGTCAGGGATGCGGTTCGCGTCGGCGAGATACGCAATGTCGAGCAGCAGTTCCTGCGTTCGTTCCAGCGCGAAGGCAGGGATCACGAGATTTCCACCCCGCGAAATGGCCTTGTTGACCTCCTCTTCCAACAGGTCACGTCGCTGGTCGATGCTCAGTCGCACACGGGTTCGGCTGCCGTACGTCGATTCACAGATGACGTAGTCCAACGTTGAGGGACCCTCCGGATCGGCGTGAAACGCCTTGTTCTGGGGACCGAGGTCACCGGAACAGAGCAGGAGCACGCCCCCGACGTCGACCTCAGCCGATGTTGCGCCCAGAATATGACCGGCATTCCACAGCCGCGCTCGAAAGCCTGTAGCGGGTTCGAACCATTCCTCCAACGGCACAGGACGGGTCTGCCGCCACGCCGTGAGCCCATCTTGTTCGGTGTAGAGCGGGGCAATTGTCGCCTCTCCGGCACGATCGCGTCGTCGGTTTCGGTGTTGCGCCTCGAACTCCTGGATACGCCCGGCGTCGGCGAGCATGTATTGCAGCAGGTCGGAGGTTTGGTCAGTGCAGAAGATCGGCCCTTCGAAGCCTTGCGCCACCAACTTGGGTAACAGGCCGCAATGATCGATGTGCGCGTGGGTGAGAACGACTGCATCGATCGTGTCCGGCGCGAAGGTGAAGACACCGAAGTTCAAGGTCTCGAGGGTGCGCGATCCCTGAAACAGGCCGCAGTCCACCAGGATGCGCGTGCCCTCCGACTCGATCTCCATGCAGGAGCCGGTCACTGTCTTCACAGCACCGTGAAAAGTGAGGTTCACGTGATTCGCCATGCGAGGCTCCTCGTATTCGATCTGGCTTCCGGGCCGAAGCGCGCGGGTGTCGAACGACACGACGCTGCCCTGCCGAGGCAGCGACGACATCCAGTCTCTGATGCACTCGCTCCCAGCATCCGGGTCCGGTGCCCTTGCCTGTATCGCACGGCTTTCACGATTCGAGTGAACATCGGAGGGAAGGTGGGCCGGTAGGGTCTCCCGTCACCTCTAGGCCGTGGGTGAGTTACTCGTAGTAGCGGCGGGGTGGCGTACCAGCAGCTGTCGAGCTCGCGCGAGGGGTGTCCCAGGTGCACCGGCGTTCAATCGGAGGCGCGATCCCGACCGCCGTCCCACAGTCGTTCGGTGACGTCCTCGAAGCACACGAGCGTGATCGGATCGTCGTGCCGGAGCAGTACCGACCTGCTCACCAGTGCACGAACGACGAACTCGTCCTGATGCGCGAGTTCGATCACCTTCCCGGCGAAGTCGTGCAGGATGGCCACCGCCTCGGCACCGATCGGCGACGACTGCGGATCAACGGAATCTGCGACCGAACCACCACCGAGCCCGCTCTCGCCGTAACCCAGCATCCGCTCCAGCGCCCGATTCGCATGCGAGATCACGCCATGCCTGTCCACCGTGAGAGCGGGCACCGGTAGCCGTCGCAGCAACACGAGCGCGGGAAGTTGCTCGAGGTAATCCTCCGCGGTCGCCGGATTCCGGCGTCGCCTGTCGTCTCTCGGCTTCGACCGTCGTGGGGTACCGGAGGCGGCGAGCATCGCGTCGATGCGAGTCTTGATCTCCTCGCTACTGATCGATCGCAGGGGTGGCAGGAGTCGGTCGAGCCGGTGTATCGGATGGTTGCTCATATGTTCAGGCCTCCGGTCGGGGCGGTGCGCGAGGCACCACCGCGGGGGGTCAGATCAGCACCGCGGCGAGCGCGAAACAGCCCAACACGAGGACGGCGGCGCTGGCCGCCACCCACGTTGATCCGGTGCCCGATGGTCGTCCGATGGTCGCGTCGGCCCTCGGGCGGCGCCGGAAGCTCGGTATTCGGATACTGCTCATCGCCAGGACGGCATCTTTCAGATCGACGCGGGGACGGGTGGGGCCGCCGGCCACCGACGGTTATCGGCGATAGAGTGCTCCACCGCCCGCTGCAAGGATTACGTGCGGGGGTCCGCGCTGCACAGGGGGCAATGAGTCACTGGTTCGGCCCGCCTCTGAATGCGGGTCCGTGCCCCGGCGCCTCCCGGGTTCGAGGGTACTGCCCGGCTGCGCAACCCGGGCGCGGTGTGGGAGTCGCCCACCCGGCCGGAACTGCGAACCGCGTCCGCGCACTCCGTGCGATCTCCGCGCCAAGGAATTGCCGGTCAGCAACGTTGACCGGGTCGCGGGACGATGGTGAGAACCGACTCGATCGGGCGGCGGGGTGTCTGTCGTGGAGGATCCTGCGTGTGGGTCGAACCGATTCGAACCAGGACTTGCGGTATACCCGAGTCCGGCAGCAGGCTGCCAATCATTCTTCGACTCTGCGGAAACTCGGTCATGTGGGTCAGCGGGCATGTTGCGTGTCCGGTGGCCGTGGCTTCGAGCAGTACGGCCGACAGGGCTTCGCCGGTGCGCACCCACGCTCCACGGTCGTCGCAGTCGGTGCTGAGGACGAGCACCGTCGCTTGGTCGGGATGGAGGATGGAACCGCTGTCGGAGCCGATGGGGAATCGGCGCCCGATGTCGACGCGGGCCTGATTGTCTGCGGTGGCCAGTGCCTCTGTCGGGATTCCGTCATCGGGCAGGGAATGTCCTGCCCACCAGTAGAGTTCGGTTTGGTAGGTGGGGTCGAGCCGCCGGGATGCGGCGGTGAGCTCGGTGGCGGCCGCAAGCACTGGTCGGGCGCTGTGCGGCAATACCGTCAGGTGAACGCCGTGCCGGCGAACCATGTCCTTCAGCGTGGCCGGTGACAGTGCATTCGGATCGACCGGATCAAACGGGCCCCGATCCGAGTAGCGGCGGCGAATCGCGGAAACCAGATCGAGATCGTGCGACTGCGGGCTTCGGGTGCAATGGTGGAACCGGATCTGGGCGACATGGGACGGGCTCGCCTGGTCGGGTAGGCGACGTACGTCGGCCAACCAGCCCAGCGCGGTCAATGCGGTGCCCAGATGATGCAGGGCCGCTCCACAGCTGACCACCAGTTGCCGCTCCGACGGGTCCGCCGAGGCGAGTCGGCGGCGGGAATCGGCAGACAAATCGAGCACACCACCGTCATAACGCCACCGCCACGGTTGGGTGTTGTGTACCGACGGCGCTCGGCAGGCAAGTCCGACGGCGATCCGAATGAGATCGTCATCGGGGACAGTAGGCTGCATAGTCGTCTCCTCGACCGCCTGCCCGAGTTGCTCTGACGGCCCGGGGCATTCCGTTTTCAGTGTTCGCCGGTTGGGAGCTCACGATTAGGGCCGATGGTCATCGAGTGACGACTGTAGGCGTTGACCTGTGACCCTATTTTCCCGCGCACTCCCGGATCGACACTGGTCGAAGGACGACAACTCGCGAGGCCGTGGTAGTCGTGGTCGGTCCGGGATGGACGTTCTGTTCATGCACTGATGGGGTGAGGCTCATGGAGCGGTTGACCGCACAGGACGTGATGACTCTGTGGCCGGACGAGGCCGGGTGGTCGCAGGACATCGGTCTCGTGGCCCTGCTCGACGCCTGTGACCTCGTCGACACGGACGGGCGGATCCTACTCGGCGACGTCCGGACATCGATCGAGGCGCGGTTGCAACTGGCGCCGCGCCTGCGGCAGGTGGTCTACGTACCTCGGTGGGGTCTGGGACGGCCACTGTGGGTGGATGCGGCAGCCTTCGATATTCGAGACCACGTGTGTGCCGTCCCGCCGGTGCGTCGCGCTGACGAGGCGGGGCTACTCGAGGTGGTCGAGGAGTTGCGTCGGCGTCCGCTCGACCGCTCCCGGCCGCTGTGGGAGATGTGGTTCGTACCCGGCCTGACGGGCGGCCGGACCGCGGTCTATCTCCGGGTCCACCACGTGATCGCCGACGGCCCGGCCGGGGTGGCAATGCTCGGTGCACTGTTCGACTCTGTGCCCGACGGTCCGGTTCCTCGGGTCGAGCCGTGGATGCCGGCCCCGGTGCCGGCGGCGAACGAGCTGATCGTCGACAACCTCCGACGTCGCCGGGCCGCGGTGGCTCGTGTGCTGGCGGCGTGTACACGGCCGGCGACGATCGTGTGTCGTACCCGGCGTGCGTGGGCATCGGTGCGGGAGGTGGTCGCCGGGGGACGGGCGCCGCGATGCAGCCTGAATCGGCCGATCGGTACTGCTCGTGAGTTCGCTGTCGTACGAACCGAGCTCGCAACGATGCGGAGGATCTCCGATCGGTACGGTGTGAAAGTCAACGATGTGCTGCTTGCCGTCTTCGCCGGTGGCCTGCGTGAACTGTTACGCAGTCGAGGGGAACCGGTCGACAACCTCGAGTTGCGTGCGGTCGTGCCCGTGTCGCTGCATCGGGAGCTGCCGGGGCCGGCGCGCGGGAATCTGCTTGGGCAGATGATCGTGCCGCTCCCGCTGTCGATCGACGATCCCGTCCGCCGACTGGTGTCGATAGCCGCCGACACCGCCACCCGTAAGCAGGGTGTCCGTCCGCGCCGGGGGGCCGTGGTCGGCGGCCGGACCGTCCGGTGGATTGCCCTGACTCTGCTGTCTCGGCAACGAATGATGAACACGTACGTCGCCGACGTGCCCGGCCCGCCCGTCCCCCTCTACCTCTTCGGGGCCGCCGTGCGCGAAATCATCCCGGTAGTGGCCCTGATGGGAAACATCTCGGTGGGTGCCGGCGCATTCTCCTATGCGGGGCAGTTCACGATCACGGTTGTCGGTGACGGTGCCGTATGCCCCGAGGTCGACGTGGTCGCCCGCGGAATGGAACAGATGCTGCGGTCACTCGATGCGTCACGGCACCGGGGCTGATCCACTCGCGAGGAGAATTACGCCGGACGATGCGAGAGTTCGCCGATTCGACGGCGATGTCTTGTCGCGCTGTGCCACGCTCGAACGATGCAGACGGAGCGAGACCAGCTGCTGCTCACGGTGCGCAACCTCGCACGGTTTCACCGGGAACACGAGAAGTTCTATTCCGAATCACCATTTCACGACGTGATCCGGTTGCAACGCAACTCGCGGGCATTGAAGGCATTGGCCGAACGGTGGTCGGTAGTCGCACCGTCCGGTGAGACGTCCCTCAGCCCGTTCGCGGGAGCTTCCGACCTCAACGATGATCGCGCCACCGAGACGCTCGGGATCCTGTTCATGGAGGGCGGTGGCGAGCCCGCGGAGATCACGAATCTGAAACGTGATCTCAGCGCGCTAGGGGAGGCGAACCGGGCGATCGGGCAGTGGCTGGCGTCGGCGATGTCGGCGGCTTGGGACATGTTGGAGGCATTGCTGAGCTACCCGGAACTTGCGGATCTGCTGGCCGAACGGCACCGTATCGTGAGCAACGACTGGCAGTGCGCGTCGATGGCCGAACTCATCGCCCGCAACCTCGACCGCGCGGTCGCGATCCTCGGGCGGGTCGACTTCACCCCGGCCGCTCTGCGTGCGGACCTCAGGGCGCACCGTGTCGTTCCGCGGTATCTGTTCTCGGCCTCGGAAATGCTCGATTTTGCCGCGGATCTCGCGGCTCGCAGCGCGGTGCTCACGCACGAGAACGAGCGACGCTGGCGGATCTTCCACGAGCGGGTCGATCAGATCGTCGGGGCCGCCGACACCCCCGGCGGCAACGAACTCCCGCCGGAGGGCAGGTAGAGACCGATTGCAACGGCGTATTCGTCGTGATCACTGAATGGCGCCACGGCGTCCTGAGCGTTGAGTTGTCGGCTGCCTGGCGTGGCGGAGGGCTGTTATGGGCCCCCTCATCGTGATGGGTTTCAGTGGCTGGGGAGTGCTTTCGGGGCGCAGACGGCTTCGACGAACGCGCCGACGGCGTGTTCGGGGAGGTGGCGGGCGATGTCGGCTTCGCTGATCATGCCGACGAGGCGGTGGTCGTCGAGGACGGGAAGGCGGCGGATCTGGTGTTCTTCCATGACGGTGACGACTTGTTCGACGGTGGCTGCGGCGTCGACGTGGTAGGTGCTGCCCTGGGCGAGGTCGCCGGCGGTCATCGTGTTGGGATCTGTGCCGGCGGCGACGCATTTGAGGACGATGTCCCGGTCGGTGATGATGCCGTGGAGGCGGTCGTCGTCACCACAGATCGGTAGCGCTCCGACGTCGAGTTCGCGCATGCGTTGCGCGGCGGTGGTGAGCGTGTCGTGTTCTCCGATGCAGGTCGCACCGGTGTGCATGATGTCACTTGCTGTAGTCATGGTGGTGATCTCCAAAAGGTTGCAGGCAATTGTTTTGATGGTCCGGCGCTGAGGCTTCAGTGGCCGTTGGAGCCGGTGACGGCACTGGCCAGCAGGTACGTGCCCAGCAGGACGGCGGCCGGCGCGGCGATCGCGAAGGCGATGGTGCTCCAGGCGCCGATCGCGGCGAGGGTGAGCCACAGGGCTCCGATGACGGAGATGAGCGTCTTGGGCATGCTGTCCTCGATGGGCCGCGAGTGGGTTCGAACCGGCGGTCAGGTGGTCTTTTCGCCGGTGGGTGTGGTTTTCGTGATTTCGACGTGCTTTTCCGGTGTCGGGGATTCGGTGACCGGCATCGTGACGGTCAGGATGCCGTCGGTGTAGGTGGCGTCGATGTCGTCTTCCTTCGCACCGGCCGGCAGGGGCATGGATCGGTAGAAGCTCCCGTAGTGGAATTCGGATCGGGTGCCTTCCTTGTGTTGTTCGGTGCGTTCGGCTTTGATCGTCAATTGTCCGTCGCGGACGCTGATGTCGACGTCTTTGTCGGGGTCGACTCCGGGGAGTTCGGCGCGCAGGGTGTAGCGACCCTTGTCGAGGTGTTCCTCGACGCGGATCATGTGGCCTTCGAGGGAGGTCCAGGGCGGCATCGCCTCGAATCTGGCCATCAGGTCGGACCAGTCCGGCAGGGACGGGAGCAGGGCCTGGTATGGGCGGCGGGGG